>CAZBDM010000115.1:0-10279 GCA_964490675.1 uncultured Oligoflexales bacterium | reverse complement strand
AAGCTGGTTGCAGTAAAAAATTTGGCAAACTTGATATTGTTTCGGCTTTTCAAAGCTACGGTCAGTTTCTTTCAGGAAGCATTACCGAAGAGGAACGCAAAGAAATCGTCGAAAAAAGCTGTCCAGGCGCTGGTGCCTGCGGTGGTATGTACACGGCAAATACCATGGCAACCGCAATCGAAGCGCTCGGCATGAGTATGCCCTACTCTTCGTCAAACCCAGCCGTCAGCGAAGAAAAACTAGCAGAGTGTAAACAGGCAGGAGAAGTCATTAAGAATCTTCTCACCTTAGATTTAAAGCCAAGGGATATCATGACGAGAGACGCTTTTGAGAACGCTCTTGTCATGGTTATGGCACTGGGGGGATCAACAAATGCGGTCTTACATTTGTTGGCAATGGCCCACGCCGTTGGCGTACCGTTAAGCCTTGACGATATTCAAACAACAAGCGACAAAGTTCCTCTCTTAGGCGATCTTAAGCCGAGTGGCAAATACGTCATGGAGGACCTCCATAATATCGGTGGCACACCAGCAGTCATGAAGTATCTTCTCGAAAAGGGATTGATAAATGGTCATTGCATGACTGTAACAGGCAAGACCGTCGGTGAAAACCTTGAAGTAGTGAAACCTCTTGCCGAAGGTCAAGAAATCATTTGGCCCCTTGAAAAACCTATCAAACCTAGCGCTCACTTACAAATCCTCAAAGGCAACGTGGCACCTGAGGGATCGGTGGCAAAAATCACTGGAAAAGAAGGCGAACGCTTTGAAGGAACAGCACGCGTCTACGACTGCGAAGAGGATATGCTAAAAGCTCTTGAGGACAAAAAAATTGTTGCTGGAGATGTCGTTGTGATCCGCTATGAAGGCCCAAAAGGCGGACCCGGCATGCCCGAGATGTTAACACCGACCTCGGCCATCATGGGAGCTGGCCTTGGCAATGATGTTGCTTTGATGACCGATGGTCGGTTTTCAGGTGGATCACACGGTTTTATTGTCGGCCATATCACTCCCGAAGCGCAGGTCGGTGGGCCGATCGCTCTGATTGAAGACGGCGACAAAATTATACTCGATGCGAAATCTCGACAGATTAATGTTCAAGTCAGCAACGAAGAAATGCAAAGACGCAAAGACAAGTGGCAAGCTCCAGAATACAAAGCAAGGCGTGGGACGCTTTACAAGTACATTAAAAATGTCGCTTCGGCCTCAACGGGCTGTGTCACAGACCTGTAATCAATTGAGGTAGACGGTGGATAAATATTTAAGCTGGTTTTACCATTCGATCAGTTCGCATGTTCACAAGATTTCCGTTTCGGCAGACTATGACTATGCCATTGTCGATTTTCTTTGTGCCCAGTTAACGGTCGAAGACGTTCACGTGGTCTACAACATTGTCAGTGAAAAACTTGACGAACTGCAGCCAGATGAAAATGATCAAGACAATCCCTTAGCTGACCTCAATTACTTACGCCACAATATGCAACTCCAGCTATCCAAGCCGATCCACTTTTTTAGAACTGTTTTTGATGCGCCTCTGCATAAGTTACAAATCGACCTCAAAGAAATCCTATGTAAGATCCACAGCCAAAAAGCGGCAAAGATTGAAGATCCAAGAAGCAGTGACTACTTTAAACGCCTTAGCGAGCTTGCTGAAGTGTTTAAGCTCGATCCATTAGATTGTGATTTGACAACTTTCTTTTACTTACTCGATGTTGATAACAGTGCTCGCTATTTGCAGAGTGTCGATATATCTCTGTTTCCTGCTAATGTTTGCTTTCTTTCAGCCATGCTTGATAGACGCCCCTCAGAAATCAGACGTGCCTTGAAAGACGAAGGAAAACTACGGACAGCGAATATCTTTCTTTATGATCGCACGATTAGATTAAATGACTCAGTTTTCGAGTTTCTCGCTGGTGTGCGTGAGCAAGCGATTCATGAATCACTTTACAAGCGAGATGATTTCGCAAGCTCAACGCTTCCGCTCGATCGCTTCTTTGTCAACCAAAACCATGTCGACGTCCTAAAGATGTTGATTAACGGTCAAAAAGGCAAAAATATCCTTATCTACGGTCGCCCTGGTACAGGAAAGACTGAGTTCGTCAGAGCTTTTTTAAAAGAACATGAGGCGAAAGCCTATTTTCTAGGTGTGTCGGACAAATACAATACTGAAAATCTAAACTTCAGAAAAATGGCCCTTTATGCGGCTGCCAATAATCTCGAGGAAAACGACATTTTGGTGATCGACGAATGTGATCGCTTACTAAGTTCTTATGGTGACGGACATTTACAAACGATCGATTTCAATAAAGCTTGGATTAACAGCTTTTTGGAGAACAGTAAGTTAAAGTCGATTTGGATTACAAATCATTTAGATGACGTGGTTGAATCAACAAGGCGACGTTTTTCCTATAGCATAAGCTTTCCAAAGCTCAATTTTAAGCAACGACTGTCAGTGTTTAAAAACCAAGTGGAATTACAAAACATAGATATTCTAGAAGATAAAGATATAGAGGAGCTCGCCAATCAGTTTGATATTAACGCCGGTGGCATTGCATTGGCTTTGAGGGATTTAAGGGACGCAAAACCACAAGCTCAGCAGAGCCGAGAGTCATTTAAAGCTTACCTCCATCAAATCCTTAAAGAACATCAGCAACTTCTTTACGGTCAAAACAAGTTTTATGTCACAGCAAACCGCCACTATTCCTTGGAAGGTCTCCACACCGACGTCGAACTTGACGAAGTCGTCTCAACGGTCGACAAATTCTATCAATATATTTCCGATAAGGAAGTCACCGAACTGGACTTTTGCAACCTCAATATTCTTCTGCAAGGACGACCCGGGACGGGTAAGACAGAATTTGTCAAATACCTTGGACAAGCTCTCAATCGCAATGTTGTGATAAAAAGAGCTAGCGATATTTTGTCGAAATGGGTTGGTGATACAGAAAAGAATATTCGTGCGATTTTTGACGATATTTCAGGCGATGATCGTATCTTCTTTATCGATGAAATCGACTCTTTGTTATTTAGCAGATCTGGTGCTCAACATTCCTGGGAGGTTTCGCAAACAAATGAATTCTTAGCAAGTCTAGAGAACTATCGGGGTGTATTTATCTGCGCGACCAACTTCACCGAAAAGCTCGATCATGCTGTTACTCGGCGTTTCCAACTAAAAGTCCTGTTTAAACCGCTGAGCAGCAAAGGTAAACTCGACTTCTTCATGCGTTTCTTCGGTAAAGTGGGCGAGCTTTCCCCTAAAGATCAGCAGGTGCTCTCCAACATCGACGGGCTCACCCCTGGTGATTTTGCGGCTGTCTATCGGCGCTGGTTTTTCAAAGAGGATGTCAGTACCACAGATATCATCACCGCCCTTGCCAAAGAGGTGGAATATAAGGAAGGCCGCAGTATTAGCCTCGGACGCTAATCCAGCAAGATGCCATAAAGAGCAACATAGGTCGTTCCTGACAACTGCAAAAAATCTCAGGGGAGAGTAATGTTGCAATCATTTGTAAAACCTCAATTAAGACGCTTGACCCATTCCAATACAGAGATGTAAATTCCCTTAAGCAAAAAGTTGAAAAGAGCCCCGATTGTTAAGGCTTTGTAAATGATCTATCGTCTTCTCATCACAGTAGTAATCAGTAGCTTATTCTTCCTGCCCTTAACTTGCGTTGCGGCAAAGTCGCCTCAAAAGTCAAGTCCTCAAAAAACAGCAGCTCAAAAGACTAAATCCCCCAAAAACATCGTTATGATCATCGCCGATGGATTCGGCCTTGCTAGTTTGACTGGAGCAAGGATTTACAAATACGGTTCGCGAGGTCGACTCAATTTAGAATCGATACCCTACACAGGGGTTGCTAAGACCTACTCCAGTGATAACTACGTGACAGACTCAGCAGCCGCTGCATCTGCTCTCGCTAGCGGTGTCAAAACATACAACGGTGCCATCGGCGTCGTACTCGCATCTAAAATGGCTGGCTATGCCCCAAGACATCTTGAGACCATTGCCGACCTTGCCACCAAAGCAGGCAAATCAACGGGAGTGATTTCGACAAAATCAGTAACCGATGCAACACCTGCAGCTTACTATGCCCATGCAGCTTCCCGTCGTCTTCATGGCAGCATCGCCAAACAGGTTGCATCCTCCGATTTAAAGATCATTCTTGGAGGGGGTCGCCAACACTTCTTCCCTTCGACTTGGCAAGATCCTGTCACCGCGGAAGCTGGAAAGAGTGATTCAAACAGCCACGTCGTTAACGACCTAAAAGCAAAAGGTTGGAAGTATGTTGAGAAAGGCTCTGAGTTAAGAACCATCAACTTGGCACCACAAGACCGCCTTATCGGGCTTTTTCAATACGGCAATATGTCTTACGAACTCGATCGTCAAACAAAACACCTCGACGAACCTTCTCTCGTAGAAATGGCAGAACTCGCTATCAAGCATCTAAGTCGTGACAAAGACGGGTTCTTTCTTTTAATCGAAGGGGCGCAAATTGATGTCACAGCTCACTATAATCTGACCAAGAAACACTTCCATGAAGTCTTGTCTCTAGATGAAACGGTCAAGCGCGTCAGGGAAATGGTAGGCGAAGATACCCTCATTGTCATAACATCCGACCATGAAACAGGTGGCCTCGCTCTAAACGGCTATGGAGACGTTAAGCAAGTCAAAGGTGATACTCTTCTTGGAGCTTCCCTCTATGATAGAGTTGCTGGACTCGACGAAGATGGAGCGACTTTCATTGGTTGGGCTTCCGGGCCCGGCAAAAAATCAAAAACGATCTCCAATGAGATGACTCACCGTGCAAACTTCCCAACAGCAGTTGCAGCCCATACAGCCGTTGATGTCATGGTCATGGCAGATGGTCCCGGTGCAGAGAACTTTGTCGGCTTTCAAGACAACACCGACATCCCAAAGAAGATCGCAAAGGTCATGGGATGGTCTTTCAGAGGCAACCAATCGCTCAGGCAATCTCACTGATTTCTCTATTAATATGATCTAGACTCAATGCCACTGCTCCTCATAGTTCATCTATAAGCAGATCTTCTATCTTGAATGATGCGGCTGCACTGCTCCAGTTATTAGAGAAAGATCACCTAGACTGGATGTAATGCGCAAAGCACAAGTCACTGCGCAATGTTCTTAACGCTCCCTGTCAGCAATGCGTTGAAGTGATCTCCATTGGCTTCTTCGCACGTGCACCCCCTAATGCAGATCACCCAACCGGGGATATCGTAACGAAGTCATCGGACGTTTTATGCGACCGACTTTGTCTCCTAATAGAACGAAAGATTCTAACCCCCTAGACAAGACCCAAAAAACACATATTTTTTGTCTGTAGATAATTTTATGCAATTTAACACCTTGTTTTTATTTACATAAAAAATGTTTTTAAATACACAATCAAAATCCCCCGAAAAGAGTCTTAGAGAGGAACAGAGAACAATCGCAGGTATAACACTTTGTAGAGGGACAACATATGAAACATATCATTTTAACCATCCTATTTATTGGTCTAACAAGCGCCTGCAGTAACCCTTTAGATCAGATTGCAGGAGATGATCAAAAAACAAACGATTCCAACGAAGAAGAATCGCCTAACACTGTAAACGATAAAAATACAACAACGGTCTCTAACGGACAGGATGTCGATAGCAAGTTTAACTCAGACAAAAAGTCTACCTACAAGATCGTTCTAAGCAACGAACAATCTTCTATGGCTCTTTTAGATGAAGAAGAGGGAGAAGAAGAAACTGAAGAGGGAGAAGAAGAAACTGAAGAGGGAGAAGAAGAAACTGAAGAGGGAGAAGAAGAAACTGAAGTGGGAGAAGAAGAAACTGAAGTGGGAGAAGAAGGCGATGACGAAGAAGATGAAGAGCACATTGCAGCATGCTCTAAGTTCTTCGGCAAAAACCCGACAGACATCGTCAAAGTATCAGGCACCAACCAAGAGGTAGAAGTTGCTATGTCGCAGGTCCTTGCCATCAAAATTACTGGCAACCAAAATATTGCTAAATTAACAATGGCAGCAGTCGAGGAAGAAGAAGCTGCAGCCCTCACCAAAGCTAAAGAAAAAGGCAAATCTGCAGACGCTAAACCGCAAAACAAAGGTCAAGCTGACGGAGAAGAAGATGCCGAAGCTGAATCAGAAGAAACAGAAAGCGAAGAAGAAATGCCAGCTGGAGAAGAAGTTCTCGCTGAAGGCATGTACGGCATCTGCGTATTCATCGCTGGCAACGAAACGAAATTTGAAGCGTCTCTTTCAGGCCTGACAATCGGCAAGATAGGCGTTATCGGCAAAGGCAATCAACCAAAAGTAGAAGTCAATGTTGGCGAAGGAGCCGAAGTCATGGATCTGATGGCCAATTTATCAGGAAACCAAGGTTCAATGACGATTACAGGCGAAGGAACGTATCCTTGCCCGAGCGAAGGAGCTCAACTAAAAGGTAACGAAAACTCAATCACTTGTGGCGAATAATCATAAGGATCGTCCTCTCTACCTACTGAGAGGACGATACGTAAACGCAAGCATTTAACAGAAACCCAGATAAAGAGCATCGAAAAATCAAGAGTAGCGGAGTTAACATGAACATCAAAGTCTTCATCATTCTTCTAGGTACGATAGTAAGTTTAACAATCTCATGTTCCAGCGCAGAATTTGCCGGAACCTCAGCTAAGAAATCAAATGAATCATCAAGCAGCGAAGAACAAAGCGCTGTGGTGGCAGAAGCCGAGGACAGTGCGGATGCTTCCGCGCAGGGGTCCGAAGAAGGTGAAAATGGCGAAGCTGACGTCAGCGTCGACAAAGCTTCTTCTTCAACAGATGACAATACTGACGGTAACGAAAACACGGCTGACCTCGCTCTATCAGAATGCACTAAAGCACTTGACGGTATCGAAGCAGATGTGATTCAGATATCAGGGGACGAATCTTATACACTTTCCCCTAATTCAATCGTTTTTTTACGAGCCAGCGGTCAAGTCAACTTTCAACTTGATTCCAATGAAGTGACCCAGATCAAAGGAATCTGTATCGAGGCCTCAGGACAGGCAAAGATCGATCTTGAGACCGATCTTATTTTAGGGGGTATCTATTACTACGCCCGCGGACAAGCGACTGCCAATGTAGATTTTGATGACGACGGTATGCTTTCGAAAATCGTTACCGATGTAAGCGGTAATGGTCAACTAAATGTAACAGGAGACAAAATAAATTGTGATGACCTCAATGCGACCCGAGGTGGAAATGGCAAGATATCTTGTAATGACAAGATGCTCTAACCTTTAGAAGAAGACACCTACTCTTTTAATAGAACCCAAGTTCAGGGGGACTGGGGTTTTTATCTTTTTTACCACATAGTGCCTAAACGTAAAACTCAACGAATGTTAAGCTAAAAACATATCCCGTTAATTTCATTATTAAATTTTAGACCAATATAGAAAAACTTCACAGGCCTACGCAAAAATTATTTTTCCAATCCCCCGCCATTCATTGTAAAACAAAGACGTCCTTAATTTTATGGAGCACCTTACTATGCACGCCATTAACAAGAAAAAGACTATTGCATTTATTGTTTTTTTCACCTGTTCTCTGACAGCTTCGGCGCAAAGCCCTCAAGTAACAGTCGATGTAAAGACCGACAGCGATGCTGAAAAAGTTCACGTGGATGCCAAATCTTTCTGTTCTTCTTCATCTGAATCAGACGCTAAACAGCAATGTGAAAGTTGGCTAATTGAGCAAAAGAAAAATCTCGGTGAGCGTGTTTTAACAAGCAACTGCAGTCAAGGCAAATACCTTTACGGCAAAGAAACCGACGGATGCTTAGCTTATCTAAGCAAGGGTGAGATAAAATTTGTTCTTAATCCGAAAAAGAACTAAAGAGTCACTTAAAAAGCAGGCTGCCCTCAGGCACAGCCTGCATCATCCTAAAACTTCTCATTAATAACTTTGACAAGCATAATCGCCTACGCGAAAGCTTGGGTACTGAGGAATCGGAAACTGCTCCTTACAAGATTTCTCAAAGGTTTCTTCTAATTGTGATCCTTCCGCATAAAGAAAGAGAGCACGCTTGTCTCTTAGTCTAACCTCGACAACGACCTGTGTGCTAAGCTCACAACCATCGTCTGTATCATCGGCAACTTTATACTTCACGACTTTGACGGGAAAGGTCTTCTCTACCGAAGATCCAGGTCCCTGTGCTTCGAACAGATCTGAAATATAGTGCATACTTTTAGCGACCTGTAGATTTTGCCCCGCTATCTTGGCACATTCTTTGGTGATTCCCCAAATCTGATTGCCAAAACGCTCACGAGAAAACAACTGAACATCATCTTCTGTCAATCCTGGCAGCGAACTTAAAGGCGCAAGACTATCATAGTGCAATGGTTTCAACCGCGCTTCGACAGGGCCGAACTCATTATTATTAAGCGTGATGGTGGAGTCGTGCTCATAAACGACTTCAACAATCTGCTCGTAATACTTACCAAACTGAGAAATATCAGCAAAACATGGACTCGCGATAACTGCCAACGCAGCGGATAAAAGCCACTTTTTCATTTAAGACCTCCAATAGATGTTTAAACTCTTGATTACTCTGAAATTGATTCATAGGGGACGCGTTGTGTTCTAAATAAATTTTAGATTTACATCAATATTATTTTACATACATGTAGATTTTTTTGTATAAGCTTTTGTATTTACTTGTTATTAAAAGGAGACTGATAGAAGTCCGAACAAACCATCAAACAATCATTCGATCTGCCAAGCCGTTTTGAGAAAGGTGTCTAGGTTTCTTTCACTTTATCAGAAACTTGACCACACGAGACCCAAGAGCCATATTTAAACCCCTAAAATGATTAGACTGCAGTTCCGGCATAAAGATTGCTGTAAGATTCATGTCCCGGCATTCGCTTGGATTCCGCGCTCCTTCGCTTAACTTTCACCAAGAACAATTCAATTAGGATAACAGCAATGAATACCTGGAGAGAACATTCTCTACTGCTGCTTCTTTTGAGCTTTCTTATGGTCGCAGGTTGCGCATCAAAAAAGAAAGGCAACAAAAGCGGTGGAGAGCCTGAGACAAAGACAGAGGAGCAGACAGAGCAACCTGAAGAAAGACAAAACGAACAAGAAAACCAGCCAGACCAGAGCGATCCGTCAACCACAAGATCTAGATTCCCAGCTGCCGTTTTGAATTATTTCGATAACGCTGAAAGCGAACCCGCCAGCGACTGGCATAATGTCTTCAGCGGTAGAACCTGGAGAACCGCCGGCGGCTATTTAGAGGTCCAAAGCTCGGAGCTGATGATAAGCTCAGTCACTGTTGTGGAGAGCTGCATGAGATCCTATGGAGAACTTTTTATTAAGTGGGCAGAGGTTACCAACATCAAAGTTGCTCACCTTGTAGCAACAGCTATCACAGAGTCAGTTTGCACCAACACAAAAAAGGGCAGCGACGGTGCGAGTACTGGCCTCATGCAGATCATAGGCGAAACTTGCCAGGAAACCCTGAAAGATATCGGACGAGCCTATGGAAGTGATGCCGAATGTGCTGCCGCAATCGAAACAAACGTTGATCTTAACATCGAGGTGGCGGCTCGCTACATCGCGAAACAATCTCGATATTCAAAACTTTCCTATAGTGACGTAAGTTACTCATCAGAAACCTTAGCACTCGACCCCCCGAAAGTCGCAGCGTCTTATAATAGCGGTGGGATCTATGTGTCATATAAAAACGCCTGGAAAATGCGAAGCACCGGAGACCATATCGATCGATATGTTAGAGCTTACAATGCTTATATCAAGTGGATTGAAACCGCCGAAATTGAGCTATTAACACTGACGAGAGAGGACAGCTTAGTCTTGACCTACAATGAAAACCTACCTCTTTCTGTTAAAAGCGTCGCTGATTTAGAAACCTTAAAAGAAGCTAAAATAGGAAATGCCATCTTTGTTGGAGATCGAGAAGCAGACCAAGGAGAATTCTATATTCTCACGGCAGACGGGTGGAAAAGCAATGCTTCTTCCTGGTAATAATGCCTGCAGAGCCTATGTTGAATCGAGCGCAAAAAAACTCCTTCGCGCGAAGCGGTCTCCCTTCCGGGAGTGATGACCGTGGCATTCATTCAGGATACGTAGGAAAAGTACGCGAATATAAAGTTGATAAAGAAGGAAAAATAACTGCTCTTGATCAAGTCGGCTGGATATGTGAAAACCTCTACCCATGCATGCGTGATAATGGCTCGAACAATTGTCAATACGTGAAGATGACATCGCTATTGG
>CAZBDM010000114.1:9490-10361 GCA_964490675.1 uncultured Oligoflexales bacterium | reverse complement strand
TAGACTTCGGCCAGAACCGGGTACCACTGCCACCAGCAAGGATAACCGCATAGATATGATCGGGGAGTTTCGCCATTTTTAATTAACCTAACGTTTCGATGATAAAGATCGCTCTCATTAGAGATGAGTAAGTTATCACACTATCACGACAAAATTGAATCATATTTGGTCTCACTGCTGCTTGTCATTTTCCTTTGGTTTAGGCATGGAAACTTCTGAAATGTGGAACGGAAGTGGTTTTTTAGTGGCGAGATGGTGCCAAATGTACCAGGCGGTTGCCCTGATCCACGAGGCAGCGAGGTTCACATTCATCAATCCTTGTGAAATTTCGACACCGTAAGAACGAATAATTTCTGCATCTTTCGACGATTCTTGAGCGGTTTTCTTGGTTGGTTTTGCGTTGGCGAGCAAATCAAAAGAGTCGCTGTAAATCATCGCCAGATACCATAGAGAGTACCCGAAGAGGGGGGTTGAGGTTATTTTTTCTGTAAATGACTGCCAGGACATTAAAACCTGAAAGTAGTCACCGGAAAATGGTAGCTGACTCCAGTTCACCTGGTCGTCGCTGGCTTTTGTGTGAGAGTCGATACTACTGCTTAAAGATTGTGAGACCCCAAAAGGGTCGTTGAAAACATGGGCAATTTCCTCTCGAGGGAGGTCTATATATTTTCCTTCGGAGGTGATTTCGATGCCGTAGAAATTATCTTGGCTAAAGAAAAAGCGCGGATCAAGTGGGTTTTGACTGCGATAACTGGCGAAAAAGAAGAGCCTAGTCGCATCTTCTCTCTTGTTAATGCCGGCGATTGCAAGATGCCATGCGTTATGGGCGGCAGAAAATTTTGATGTTTCGATTTCAGACCGGTTACCAAAA
>CAZBDM010000114.1:7509-9480 GCA_964490675.1 uncultured Oligoflexales bacterium | reverse complement strand
CAAAAATATTGACGACGCGATCGCTGTTCAAGTTCCAGAGATAAATCCCATCGGCATATCTATCGCTGCTGGTTGCTGTGAAAATAATGCGGCGACTGTCAGGTAACCAAGTAAACTGCTCGATTCTATCGTGCGGTGCAATCATGTTGAAATCATCATCTTGCTTTTGTCTTAAGATGAGCAAGCTTTTTCCTGTTTTTTGGTCGTGAAAAAGACGGGCAGAGAGCTTTTGATCGGGAGAGATTGATCCCAAAAGTCCAATGGGGTTAAAAAACCGCCCTTCATAGTTTGTCTTTAGTTTGACGCCTGTAAAGTGTTTTGCTGAAAAGTGCTCTGCCGAAAAGTCGCGTGGCGTTTTGAGGGTGTTTTGTCTTCCGTCAACGCCGTATGATTTAATGATCCAGTCTCTTTCAGAAAGACGCGTGTAGTGAATGCGTTCGCCAAATCCATCGCGTGTAGAAACTGGCTTGCCTATACTTTTTGCGTAAGCCCTCAGTTCTGACATCGAGTACGGTGCTTCTTTATACTCATTAAAAAATTCCATTGATATCTGCTTGATTCTCAAGACTTGCGCATAGGTTTGTGAAGCGGCCGTGATTGATTCGTAGGGGCCGGGTGTCAGCCATATCCAGACAGTCGCAAATGTTACCGCAAAAGCAATAATCAATAAGCTCGTTACATCAAAAAAGAAAAGGAAAGATTTATAGATTCTTTGTGGCAAGTTCCGCCGAGCTCCTGGCTATTGTTTGTTAGTTGAGCATTTATCGTTTAAACTAAATAACAGCTATAATTATCTTAAACGTATTTCTGTTCCATAGGCCAGTCTCATACGACAAGGGGTGACCCATGACTCGTAGTTTCGTTTTCATTACGAAAATGACGATTTGTTTATCATTTACCATGCCATTGAAGCTTGGGTTTTCTCAAGCGATAAGTAGTTCGGAGTACGTACCTAGTTCTGAAACACTAAGGCGGATCGCCGATGCTGCCAAAAAGAAAGAAATAGAAACACCTCCGGCCAAAGTGCGTATCGGCCTCAGGTTGACGCCTTATCGTAAGATCGTTTCGCAGTCGCCATCGGGAGAAATGCAGGTCACCTTCCGACCTGACAAAGTCATGAAGCACACATTGCGAGCTCGTATTGACCGCGCAAATCACTTTTACATCGGTGACTTTCACATAGAAACAAGCCCTCAATCTCTCGTCAAAAAAGCCCGTCTCTACACCGTTAGATTAACGGTTTACAAACGTTACGGTGCATACGGAAAGATAGAAGAGATGCTTGGCTATTTAGACATCAATGGGAAGCTGAAAGGAGAGAAGGGGCTTTTTGTTTTACACGGCAGTAACTCGATTCGAATGAAGAATAAGAATGGCGAGCCTGTCGTAGACGTTGTCGCTGGTTATCGTAAGGTCCCTTCGCCTGTCAACAAGGCTTGGTCTAAGAAAACCAATCAAGCGACTTCGAATCGTCTTCAGCCAAACCAGGGCGTTCCCCAGCAAAAGAAACTTCCCGGTCGCGCTATGCCGCAAAGAGCTGTTCCTTCCACCAATAAGCGCTTTAAGCGTCAGGCTGTTGGTAACGGGCCGAGTCTGCAGCAAGATAAGCCAGAAAATGCTTGGCAATCTAACCCGTAGAGTAAAAAATTAGGCGAATTCTTTTCAGCTGTCTAAAATCTTCACATAGTTAGTTTAGCTTAAGCCGTTAAAACTTAACGGCTTTTCTCTTGTCGCGAATCTGGCACGGGCTTTGCTCAACAAGATTTGACGGCGCTATGCGCTCTTACCAATTTGCTACATATCTTCTTTGTTAAGCGTTTCTGCTTAAACGACCCGACAAAAAAAGAAGGACTCACCAATGAACTCTCTCTGGTTATTTTTCAAATCTAAGAAATGGATGCTTAATGCAGCGGTTGTCCTTTGCATTGCACACTTTTCAACGCCAAGTCATGGTGTTTCACACAGTTACGT
>CAZBDM010000114.1:2978-7499 GCA_964490675.1 uncultured Oligoflexales bacterium | reverse complement strand
CGTGAATACGTACCGCTCATCACAAAACACTCATGTCTATGTTTCTCAAGCGGTTGAAGGTGAATACGGTAAGCTTACCGAGCGCACTGGAAGCTCTTCAGATGAAGACAAAGACGGTAAACCTTCTTCAAGCTGGCGTGGATACGGTATCAGAACAGCTCTCGGTTTAGAGTTAATGAAGTTTGTTCAATTTGCCGCAGGTCATACCTTTTTGAACCTCCGCAGTAATAAAGACTCGCTTGAAAATATTGACGGTTCAAGGCTCTTTGCTGAAACAAAAGTGGTGTTCGCTTCGCCGGTTGGTAATCTTGAAGCGGGTGTTGGGGCCTCAGCACTTCGTCTTGATTATCAGAAACAACTTGAGAGCGCCGAACTTGTCGGAAATGGGTTCTTCTACTCACTGGGATTGAATTACTATCTATCTAGCCGCGTATCGGTCTTTGGCAAAGGAACTTTTATTAGTGAAAGAATGGTCCAAAACGGCGGATCGCCTGATGTGAAGGGTTTTGACTCCGAAACAACAGCTATTGGAGCAGGTTT
Organism: uncultured Oligoflexales bacterium; assembly: GCA_964490675.1. GTDB lineage: Bacteria > Bdellovibrionota_B > Oligoflexia > Oligoflexales > JAWKNZ01 > CAZBDM01. Next base: position 6,959 of record CAZBDM010000114.1, on the reverse strand, counting down.
CCGTATCTGGCTCTAAAGATATTTGACAGCAATTCCTCTAGAGGCAACCGCAAGGTTGTCTTTTTTTGTTTAAGGTTTCTCGGTTCTTGTCAGAAGGTGGTTGACCACTTCCATAGAAAAGCGGCAAACTTTCTACTAGATCAAATCCTAAAAGTAAAACCCTTGGAGGAAAGAATCGATGGTAACCCGTCTCTTACTGTTGACCTCTGTTTTGGCGTTTTCTGGCTGTTATGTCGAAGATGTCGAAGATCGTTCACAGACACCGTCAAAAAGACAAAACAGCTCAGTTTTTGAAGCGACATCAAGCAATGATAGCTGCGAAATGAGTGCGCGCACTGGTTGTTTCGAAGGTCAAATTACCTCAGCACCAAATATCTTTGTTAACGGTATTGAGTTTTTTGATGCCGAAGATCTTGCCAATCGTTTTGATCAAATTATCGATATTACTAACGATGAAGGGGTTGCCCTTGTCAGAGATCAAGATTACCAAGTAGAGCTTTTAACGCCATTCGATAACAAAAACTTTACCGAAAAGTTTGAAATTTATATCAAAGGTGATCTGACAGACACCGCTAATATCCGTAGCTCAGGGAGTTTCTACTTCAATAACCTTCCGAAGGGAGAATATGAAGTTAGAGTTCAAAGACCGATTAAATTCAAGGTTGCAGCTATACAAAAACAGCCATCCGAAGCAGAAGCAGAAGCAGATGCTCAACCGGAAGAGGAAGTTGCGGTTGAAGCGGAAGAAAAGGTTTACTGCGCCACTCTTTACCAAGATGTAGCTATCGAGATTTCTCCCGGTGAGAGAAGTCTAGGGCAAGTATTTGACAGCTTTAAGCTGTACATAACTGACGTTCAATGTCCTGAGAACCGTACCGATCGCACTATCAAACTTTGATAGTCAGGACGCACTCCTGTGATAAATCTCCTGCGGCTCGTAATCGCAGGAGATTTATTTTTTTAAAGAAGGTCCCCAGCCACACGTGCTTGTTTAAAGCTTTTAGTGGCTTCTAAGCTGACGATTTGATCCCTTTGATTCATCTTACCAGCCGAAAAGAGAAGCATGGGTTTAATGTTCGGGGTTTGACAGATAAGACGCGGGTGAGCCGATCTTTTGCTGTTCTGCAGTTTCGCCAAACATTTTGACAAGTGAGTTGATGTTTGGCTCTAGGAAGGTACCTTGCATCAATGTGATGGCCTGCCTGATATCGTAAGCGTGTACATCAGATGAGACTACTGCAAGGATATAACTTGAGATTCATTTTTTCTTCCTTCCACATGTTTCCGATTGATTTCCTGTTGCAGTTATTTCCTGTTCGGAAAAAGTTATTTTCATATTGAATAAACTTATATTATTTAATTAAAACAATTATTTATAGAATTTTACATACTCAAAAAAATTGATTTTTAGCAAATTTTTAATTTCTGGGTGAGGCTTAAAATTTTTGCCTGCTTTTCTGTGAACTATGACGAATTGGCCGTACAGTAAGACAATCAAGCCTTTCAGTGATCGGAATGCGGTTCGAATGAAAAATTTTCTCTATGTTAAGAGCATTGAAAAATGAGGAGGCGCATGTGAAATTTAAGTCATTGATTATTTCTGTCTTGCTTCTTGTTTTGCCGCAATTAATTTATGCAGAAGACGTTTCAATAAAAGTACGGCAGTTTGATTCAACTGGCTGCAATTATTTTGCTCACAAAATCCTGGAATTAAAGTTTTCTCTGCAAAAATCTAACCACAAAGAGATCAAGCGAGTGTCTGTCATTAATGGATTCGAAGTTTTGCATCACGATTCGGAGAGTCTAAAAGATCCTCAGCAGATCGACTGGTGGCAACAGTCAACAACTTTAGCAAAACAACAAGAAAAAGGGGTTTGGGTTGCGGAACGCCAGCACGAGGTTGATCCTACTCTCAGTCCAGTTGCCTATAAAGGAGTGCAGTTTACTTGGCGAATTGTCTTCAAGGATGGTTCAGTCAAATACATCAGAAATAATAAAAACGATCACAAGTATTTTCAGGCGAGCTTAAAAGGACTGCCGCTTTTCTGTAGCCGCAATGAAGCAAAGTGGCAGCTTGTTTCTTTAGATCATCAAAAAAATAATTTAGCAATTGAATAGGCGACAGAAGTTTTTCCAAATACGATCTTTGGCTTGTTCTTCTGACCACCCTCTTAATTCGGCGAGATATGAAACGGTAGTCATCACATCTTTGGGCTCACTACGCTTGCCTTTTGTGGCTGATAAAAACGGGCAATCGGTTTCAGTAAGGATCTTTTCTTCAGGGAGTTCCTTAAGCATCTTTGTGAATGCTTGATTAACACGAGCATTTGCCGGGATAGAAAAGCACCAATCTTCGTGTTCAGCGGCATTCAACGCTAGTTTCACTTTACCGCCAAAACAGTGGAAGTTTACTTTTTTAATCCCGTGATGTTTCAAAATTTCAATTGATCTTTTTTCAAGCTTACGAGTATGAATGATCACTGGGATATCACAAGCCATCGCGATATCAACGAGCTCTAAAAACACTTGTTCTTGACGAGCAAATGTTTCTTCAGTGACCCAGTAACCATCAAGTCCACATTCACCAATGGCGATCAGTTGTCCAGTCTCGGCTTGCTGACGAATAAAGGCAATTTCTTCATCGACATTAAAGTGACTCACACGAAAAGGTAAATCCTTTACCAAATTGTTGACGGCATCAATCGGATAGATACCAAGAGCAGGTTTAATAAAATCATGGGTTTTTGCCATTTCAAGAATCGTCCGGTTGGACTTAGGTTCGAGTCCATTAACGATGACTGCTCCCATGCCGCTTTGTTGACAACGGTCGAGGACTGCTTGTCTATCATTATTAAATTTTTCGTGGGTGAGATGTGCATGGACATCCACAAAAAAAGCCATGTGATTCCCTTCTAGTTAGTGCCTTTTAGTCGCTAAAAAGCGGTCGAACTCACTGGTTGTGGTATGCTAGGACTTATGCCATTGTCAAGCTGTCTTGTCGTCGTCATACATCTGGTCTTAGCTTACAGTCTACTGATTGGTTTTTTATTTTCATTTGGTTTTTCAACGCCAAGAGGATTGGTGTCGCTGGTGGCAGTAAGATTTCACTAGGCTGATTTTGCTGACCACTTGCTAGGGAAGAAACTCCAAAGATGAAAATACAAATGAGCCCGTAAAACCTCGGATGTCTGATTTTTAGGGGGCCTATCATCGATGGGTAGCTTCTGCCTATTTTTTCAACTCAGCCCCTTAGATAAGCTTTAATTAACCTATTCTAAAAAATTCGCTTATTCGGTCCAGTTGTTTCTTTTATTGGAGCGGTGACTTTTCTTCGCTGAAACACCAACCAAGCTGATATTTAATTGATAAAGTGAGCGCTAGTATGAGTGTACTTAAAATCAAAAGAAAGTCCTCACAACAAGAATCTGCCGCAAAAACTATAAAACCTACGGCAAAATTACGGCAGCAACCAGCAGAGTTGCGTCAAGATTTCTTTCGCTTCTCCCATTTATTAAAAGCTAATTATCTCATCACAGCGAGTGTAGCGATCGCCCTTATTGTTGTGAGTTTATTTGTTTTTAAAGCATTTTTCTCGCAAGAAGACAAAAATGTTTTTGTCTTTTTTGAACTTAAAGCAATTGATCACTCTGGACATCCTGTTGCAGGTGCGGGCGTTTATCAGGAGCAAACGTACTTAGGTGTGACAGATTCCTTTGGCGAGTGGCGTCAGTATATGAAAACACAGCTTGGTAAGGAAGTTGTTGTCACCGTAATAAAGAAAAAGATGCAAAAAAACCTCGCTGCAATGAAAAGATTTAAGGTACCAGATCAACTGCCTTCAAAAGGAGAAATTGAGTTAAAAACAGCCATACAGATGAAAAGAACTAATGCTTCTGAAGTCAGCGCTGTTGTCAAAGAGCTCAAAGAGATAAAAAAGAATGAACGAGCTGACGAGCAGAAGAAAACTCCCAAAGCAGAAAT
>CAZBDM010000114.1:2507-2968 GCA_964490675.1 uncultured Oligoflexales bacterium | reverse complement strand
ATCATCTCAGGGAAGTTTGATCCGAGTGTCGAAGAAATGAATGACATCTGGTTTAGCTTGGATTTTACAAAAACTTCTTTTTCTGGCGAAGCTGGTTTTATTAAAAAACAACAGATTCTCAGTGGCTTTGTTTTACCGCTTTTGCAGAAGCGTGCTGCTCAGCTAGGTCTTAGAAACCAAAAAAACTCCAAGTGGCAAGTGAGTCTCAAGCATATGCCTTTCTCGATGAAAGATAAGGGTCTGAGCGGATTGGTTTACGTCAAGATGAAGACTCCTCAGGGCCAGTTTGAATTTTTAAAGAACTATGCTGGAGATCATTGGTCGACCGCTAGAAAAATCTTGTGGGGAGTTAAACAACATGTCTCAAACTATTATCAAGTGGCGAAACGCAAAAAGCTATGGTTAGCAAAACAACCGTCTTCAGCTATTAAGTTTTGGAAGCTAGAAAACGGAAGTACTTT
>CAZBDM010000114.1:0-2497 GCA_964490675.1 uncultured Oligoflexales bacterium | reverse complement strand
AGAAGGCTTTAAGTTTAAAACGTTTACAACGGGACAAGCGAAGCTAGCGGGTTATGTTCCCTTTACGGTTAAATCTGGAAACGTACCTTGCCAAAATTTGGTCGGTGGCGCCTTTTGTTACTTGAGAAATCCGGTTGTTAGTGAACACCCCCCGGCAGAGGGAGAAACTCTTCTTCCTCTTGAAGTTTACGGCAATGAACTGTCCAATCTAAAGATTTTTGCGGGTGGAATTTTAGCTCAACGTAAAGCAAAACATAAGTGGAACTTTTGGGGAGGGAATCAAAAAACGACTTTGACTATTCTTCACAATGACAAAGTCATTTATCGAAAAGGCATAAAGTCGAAAGTCAACTCTCCTGCACGCATCTCAATCCCTTCTCAAAGGATTGGCAAAAGCGTTACAAAGAGGTATTGATTTATAACCCCTCAGGCGCTAGGAAAAACCCAAAGAAAATCTATTCTTACAAATCATTCTAAAGATTTAGCGGGAAGCCTCCGATAACCCAAGTGCACACAAATTTTTTGTTATTGGGGTTTTAAGATGAAGTCGTCTAACGCTATCACTTACATAACCGTATCTGGTTGTCTTCTCGGAGGAGCGCTTTTATCGTTACGTGTTATAAACTCTCCGCAGGGACTAGAACAACCGATTAGACATGTATTCAACAGAAAGAGCGCCTCTGATAACGATAAAAACCTGTTCAAAAGGATATTGCCTACTCAAACTGTGGCTTTAAATCTTTCTGATCCCGTAACAGAAAAAAACCTTCGTGATAAGATTACTCAAACCAAAAGAAAACTTGCTAGTATTAGTCTTCCAGAGGTTGACTATAGTGACGCAAATTTAGAGCTATCCTATAGCTATATGGATGCTGTTTATCAGTGCGGTCTATTAAATATTGAAGAATGCGGTATCAAGTTAGCTGGGGATCCTTGGTTAGCCTACCAAGAATCAATGAAGCACTCTGAAAAGATTGGCGACGAGTTGATTAACCTCGTTCTTTACAATCTTAAAAGACCAAACCATAAACAAGCAGCTTTGAAGATGATCGAGCATAAAGGAAAGCATTCTTTAGTCGACTACTATAAGTATTTAGGTACTTATTATGAGAGGACCGACCAACCTGAAAAAGCTGCGGAAGTCTATAATGAGGCTATTTACGCTCTTAAAGATAAACCACAGGATATCTTTTGGCTTCAGATAGGTCTTTTCGCTTATAACAACGGAGATATTTCTTTGGCTGATGAATGCTTCTCTAAAGAAATCAAATATCTCAGTAGCCGTATGGAAGACCCCAAGTCTCCTGCAATAAACTCTCCCGATGTGATCGCTAAAGTCCAGCAGTACAAGACAAAAACTTCGAAAATTCTCGAGGAAGTAAACCTTCGAGGAGACGAAGATCTCTCAGAAATTATCCGCGAGATTGAAGGTAAGTTCGCTCACTAAATCTCTCGTTATATGCCGTATTCAGAAGATTTATCTAAACATTGATTAGTCGCAAAGATCAAAAACTTCTTTATTGATTTGGATGATAAACTCGACATCTTCCTCAGAAGCACTTTCGGTACAAAGAATGGAATTTAGTCTCCGCAAATATCGGCCTCAAGCTCAGGATATCGTTCTCGGACATTAATCCGCCAGGCATCATTGTATTTTTCTTCGCCATCAATTTTAATCCCTTTCACTTTAGAAAGGGCGGTATCGACAGATTTTCTGTTCCAAAAAGGACCAATAAGGACTTTATAGGGTATGTTGTCTTTGTCGGAACTTTTTATTTCTCCAATAAAGACGTCGGTATTGCTTAAAACAGGTTTGTCGATGAGTCGTTCTCTTTCGGCTTCGGCTAGCGGAATATTGATAAAAGCGTTCATTTGGATCATCCAGCATTCGGTATCTTGGTTGGGGCTTGAGTCAGCTGGCGGAGCGCTGACGACGGGAACCTCATCTGTGGTACCTTCTTTCCCGTAGTAGACTTCTGGAAACTTTGCAGTATCGCAGTTTTGATCGCTTTTATAAGGTTCAATGTTAAAGTCGAGGCCGTGAAATGCGGCAAGTTTTCTTGTCTGCTGGGTAACTTCAAAAGGGTAACAGAATTTATTAGTAGAGTGTCCGTTATAGCGCATGAGGGCCGCTTTATAGAGCGCGTTTCCCGTGAGGGCAGGGTTTTGTCTCTTCTCATCTGTTAAGTATATTTTCAAGAGAAGCGCACCATATATCAGGTTAGTCATCGGATTTCTTTTTATACTTGAGTATTGAGTTAAGGTTAAACTTCGCTCTGTTGTAAGCGGTACCTGAACAAATACATTGCCACCAACTGCCTGATTGATCTTTTCGATCATCTCTTCGATGTACTGATGAGCGCCGACTGAGTGTTGGGATCTCTTTACTCCATCGACGGTTTGGACCCTTCGGTCTTTGTGGTTATTTATTTCAAGCACTCCCATGGCCGTTAATTGTGCCATCCCGCACCCTCCTGAATAGCAGGCATCAGGCAGA
>CAZBDM010000113.1:6755-10557 GCA_964490675.1 uncultured Oligoflexales bacterium | reverse complement strand
TTTATCCAGCTAGCTAAGGATTACGTCGATCAGCATGGAGATATTTTTGGGATTTCCTCGAGTGATCTACAAGTTAATGAAGACGCTCTGTTCATCGGCAAAGACGTACAGTTCGTTAAATTTAAAGTCTATCGCAAAGGCATTCGTATTCAAGATGCAAGCCTTGACTTTCGCTTTAAACAAGGTCAACTCGTTCAAGTCGTTAATCATACTTACTCAGAGGCAAAAACAGATGGACGCGTAAGCGATGACGTCCTCGCTGACCGTGTCTATGAGCACATCGATGCTGTTTCAGTCGAGGGTGGAGAGCTCGTTTATCGCGTTGTCGAAACCAAAGCTGGCTATCGCTTGGTTAAAGTTGCGCAATTTGATGTTGAAGGTCGCTTGGGCGAGTCTTTAGCAGTTCAGATTGAGGCGGCAACAGGTAAACTATACGAAGTCATGGATAAGCACTTTCACTTCGCAGGTCAGGTGACAACGGATATGTATACAAGGTGGTACGAAGACGGTGTCTCAAATGTACCTCTTGATCTTGTTAAAGTTTCTAATGCTGGTGGTCAAGTCATCACAGATGCCGACGGTCGCTTTGAGGCGGTTGAAGGGACTGAGCCCAAGTTAAGCGGACTTTCTGGGCCACTCACTCGCATTTCCAATCAGACTGGCAGAGATGCTAGCTTTGAAGGCGCTCTTGTCGACGGAATCTGGAAAATTAACTTCGCCCGCGACGAAGAATCTGAGCCATGGGCTGATAAAGTTCTCGCTCAGTCACTTGTTTTCTTTCACACCAATAAAATCATTCAATATGCGAAGCAATGGATTTCGCCAGATTGGTTTAACAGTCCTCTCACTGCCAATACTAACTTAGGTCGTAGCTGTAACGCACACTGGGATGGTTCTACGATCAACTTTTACAGCGCCGACAGTCGTTGTGCAAACACGGGGCTTATTGCTGACGTTGTCTATCACGAATGGGGTCATGGCTTAGATGCTAATACAGGTGGTATTGAAGATGGTGCCTACTCAGAGGGTTTTGGTGACGTAATGGCGATGATGTTAACGAAGTCGAACCAACTAGGAATTGGATTTAGACTCGAAGGGCGTCAACCCGTTCGCGATCTTGAACCCAATAAAGTCTATCCTCAAGACGCTAAAGGCGGAGTTCACGCTGAAGGACAGATCTATGGTAGTACCATGTGGGATCTTTTCAAAGCACTTCGTGACAAATACGATGAGCAAACTGCTCAGGCTCTTATCTCTGAGTACGCACTTAAGACTGTTTATACAGCGAGTCGATATGTCGATGTTTACGACGCTCTTCTTGTTGTCGATGATGATGATACAGATATCCTCAATGGTACTCCAAACCTTTGTATCATTAACAAAGTCTTCATGGAGCATGGACTTGCTGAAGAGGCGGAAGCCTGTAAGCTTGCTTCAGTTGATACTATGCAAATTACCGAACTGTCTGGAAACCAAAATGGTGTTATCGAGCCTGGAGAAACAGTCGCTGTTGTTGTCCATGCAAAGAACTCATCTCCAAGCCTATTAACGGGGCTACAAGGTGAACTGACAGTGACTGGAAGTGAAAGTGTTCTGGTTGACGAAGGCTCATTGAGTTGGGATCCAATTGCTTCTGGTCAAACTGTCGCAAGTCAGCAGGCCGCAAAGATTAGCGTCGCTTCCGATGCCGCTTGTGGAACAATGTTTAAGGCTGATGTCAGATTCTTTCTCGACGAGAAAGAAGCAAATGTGTCTCGCGACCTTATGATCGGCCGCCTCGTTGGTGCTGCACAGGCATTCGCTCTTACTGATTTACCAAGGAGTGTTCCTGATCGTTCGTCGGTGACCATTCCGATGACAGTCGATGGTGATCAATGGACAGAAGGTGCAGATGTTCTTAAGGCGCGTTTAAAGTTCACTATGACGCATACTTATATTGGAGATGTTCGTATTAGATTAAAGAATCCAGCTGGACAAGAAGTTGAAGTCTTCCGTGGTCGTGGCCGCTCAGAAAACGTCAGTTTTGACGAAGATATTTCAGAAAAGCTAGCAGGTATGGCGGGCGCAGGTAACTGGCAAGTGATCGTTGAAGACACGGCACGTCGGGATACCGGTACCCTCGATACATTTGAATTGACTCTCACTCCGCGTTTGTTCGAGTGTGAATAGGTCGCAGTTAACCGCTTATTTGGTCGGTTAAAGTATAATAGACATGCAGGATCGCTCGATCCTGCATTTTTTTGTTTCGAGTGCAGTACAGACTTTCGTATGATTAGGTCATTAATGATTTTGCAATAACCTCATCACTCAACTGCGCCTTGTTTACTTATCGGTCTGCTCTTCTTGGTCCGCTAAAGAGGTAAATATAGCAGATATATCATTCAATCATGATGACGACTAAACCTTAACAAAAGACGGCGAGGAAGATTGCCCCTTGTTAGTAGCCAAAATGCGGATTTACTTGAGAAAATAGTCTGAATCAATCCCGAAGCCATACTCGAATCTGATCATCGTCGGAGCAGCTTCCCTTGTGACGTATTATTTGATTCAATTGATAACTTAGTTGGTGTAGCTTACCGGAAAGTGGGTCATAGAGGCCAATCATGTGCTTACGTTGTAGTCACTGTCCTTGTATCGATAAGTGACGCCTTTTTACACATCATCATTATCCAAGAATACCGTGGAGAAACGTAAATGTCAGAAGCCAAGTTGTTGGGTGTTCCTAAGGAAACTCTAGCTGGCGAACGCCGTGTTGCAATGACACCTGATACCGTAAAACGCATGCAGAAGCTTGGCTATGAAGTTCTCATAGAATCAAGTGCAGGAGCGCAAGCTTCTTTTGAAGATCAAGCTTACGTGGATGCTGGGGCCAAGATCGCCGCTTCGGCTGCGGATGTATGGTTAGGTGCCGACATTGTCATGAAGATCAATCCTCCGTCTGACGAAGAGATCAATCTCCTTAAAGAGGGTGGTGTGCTGGTCAGTATGATTATGCCAGCTCAAAATAAGGATTTGGTTGAAAAGTTAAATGCAAAAAAAGCCACGGTCATTGGACTCGATGCGATTCCGCGTATCTCGCGGGCGCAAAAAATGGATGTCCTTAGTTCTATGGCAAACATCGCCGGTTATCGAGCTGTTATTGAAGCCGCTAATCAATTTGGCCGCTTTTTTACAGGGCAGATCACTGCCGCTGGAAAGGTTCCTCCTGCAAAAGTTCTTGTCATCGGTGCAGGGGTCGCTGGGCTTTCTGCGATCGGTACAGCCAAAGGCCTCGGTGCTGTCGTGCGAGCGTTTGATACGCGTCCGGTTGTTAAAGACCAGGTCAAAAGTATGGGAGCTGAGTTCCTTGAGCTCGACTTCGAAGAAGACGGAGCTGGTACTGGTGGTTATGCGAAAGTGATGAGTGAAGAGTTCATCAAAGCCGAGATGGAACTTTTCGCCAAACAAGCGAAAGATGTCGATATCATCATTACAACAGCTCTCATCCCAGGCAAACAGGCTCCTGAACTGATCCTCGAAGAACACCTTAAGCTTATGAAACCAGGTTCGGTTCTCGTTGATCTCGCTGCTTCGCAAGGGGGGAACTGCCGCTTGACCGAAGAAGGCAAAGTTGTCACCAAGCACGGTGTTAGACTGATCGGTTATTCCGATCTACCCAGTCGTTTACCGACACAGTCTTCGCAACTTTTTGGTACAAACCTCTCCCATCTTCTTTCCGACATGACAAAAGACGGTGTTTTCCAAGTCGATTGCGAGGATGATGTTGTCAGGGGAGCTTTGATCACTCATCAAGGGGAAGTCA
>CAZBDM010000113.1:425-6745 GCA_964490675.1 uncultured Oligoflexales bacterium | reverse complement strand
GCCACCGCCACCACTAAAAGTTGCGCAGGATGCCACAGTTGCTCCTAAGCCGGCAGAAACAAAAGTCTCTGAAGAACCGGTACTAGAAGATCAGAAAAACAAGATGAAAACGGGCGATATCGCAATGATCGCCGGAGCGGTGATCCTAGCTCTTATCGGTGCTACAGCTCCTGGAAGTTTCCTGCAGCATTTTAGTATATTTATTCTTGCCATTGTTATTGGTTGGCAAGTGGTTTGGAACGTCACCCACGCTCTGCACACACCTCTAATGAGTGTCACCAACGCTATCAGTGGCATCATTATCATCGGGGCTCTTGTCCAGTTTGACGGACAGATCAAAGGTCTAGCTATGACCCTGGGAATCATCGCGATTATCCTGGCTTCGATCAACATTGGTGGTGGCTTTTATGTGACGCAACGCATGTTGAAAATGTTTAGAAAATAGTAGGAGACGTAGATGTCTGAAGGTCTTTTAACAGTTTCGTATCTCTTTGCGAGTATACTTTTTATTCTTAGTTTAGGTGGACTCTCCACCCAAGAAACAGCCAAAAGAGGAAACCTCTACGGTATCATCGGCATGGCGATCGCTCTTTTTGTGGCGATCACCTCGGTCTCTTGGGGCAACATGTTTTGGGTGCTGCTCAGCCTTGCTGTTGGGGGGTACATTGGAATTTATGTCGCCAAACGAGTCGAGATGACAGGTATGCCGCAGCTTGTCGCTATTCTTCACAGCTTCGTTGGGATGGCTGCAGTTCTTGTTGGTATTGCAAACTACGTCAAGGGTAATCACGGTATCACCGGTGGTGAGTTGATTATCCACGAAATAGAAATTTTTCTTGGCGTCTGGATCGGAGGTATTACCTTCGCAGGTTCAGTAGTGGCCTGGGGAAAATTGCAGGGTGTCATTAAGAGTAAACCGCTTCTTCTGCCGATGCGTCATAAGTTCAATCTCGGTATGGTGATTGCCACCGTTATACTGGGAATTATCTTTGTTAGCCAAAGTCATGTCGATGCCGGCATGAAGCCGCTTATCATTATGACGATTATTTCCTTCGTCTTGGGATGGCACTTAGTCATGGCGATTGGTGGGGCAGATATGCCGGTTGTCGTTTCAATGCTTAATAGCTATTCGGGTTGGGCTGCCGCCGCTACTGGTTTCATGCTCAAAAACGATCTGTTGATTGTAACAGGTGCTCTTGTGGGAAGCAGTGGTGCGATCCTGAGTTCGATTATGTGTAAGGCGATGAACCGCTCCATTTGGAACGTTATCTTCGGTGGTTTTGGAACGACAGCGGGGGTAGCTTCCTCCGATAGCGGTGAGAAAAAAGATTACAAGTCGACGACAGCAGAAGAAGTCGCGGAAACTTTGAAGCACTCTAAAAATGTGATGATCATTCCTGGCTACGGTATGGCTGTTGCACAGGCTCAGCACCCGATCAAAGAAATTGTCGAAATCTTGAAAGAACATGGTGCCGAAGTGCGTTTCGCCATTCATCCGGTTGCTGGCAGGCTCCCTGGTCATATGAACGTTCTTCTTGCAGAGGCTAACGTTCCTTACGACATCGTTTATGAAATGGACGAGGTCAACGATGACTTTCCCGATGTTGATATTTCGATTGTGATCGGAGCAAACGACATCGTAAACCCAGGGGCATTGGAAGATACATCGAGTCCGATTTACGGAATGCCAGTCATTGAATGTTGGAAAGGTAAAGAGACCATCGTTCTCAAACGAAGTATGGGAACCGGATACTCCGGTGTTGATAATCCTCTTTTCTACAAAGACAATACTCAAATGTTGTTTGGTGATGCCAAGAAAAGTATTGATGCTATTTTGACAGCACTGAGGTCGTAGTCTATTGCCGATTGGTTGAGATCAATAAGCCGATTGCACGAAGTCGTCGGCTTTTTATTTGTTGACTTGTTATGATTCAAAGGGAAGTATTCGGGGCATGTTTGAGCAAGATAAACTTTATTCTATGGCAATCGCCCGGCATGACACCAAAGATAGCGTTGGGCTTAAAGTTAGGCAAGCTTGAGCATTTAAAAGCCGGTGGCAATTTGACCCAGATTTGCTTAAAGGATTCATAGGTCTTATTTGTCAGTAGACTTTCCAGCAAGGGAAAGTCGGACAGTTGACAGTCACTCTTGTCATAATCCCCCCAAGGTGGATCAATCCATAAGAGGTCAGCAGATTCATTTGTGATGGCGATGGCTGAGTCTTGTTGAATAAACTCTATTCGGGATTCTACCCCATAAACCTTTGCGTTGTGTTTTGCATCGAGCAACCTTTGTGGTGAAACTTCATATGCTTTTACTCTGCACCCTTTACGAGCAAAGGCAATCGCATTGCCACCGGCTCCGCAGCAGGCATCGACAATATCTCCCTTGCCAAAATCGTTAGCGATAGAAAGAGCGATCTCTTCCGGCGTCAATGAAAAGTGTCCTTCATGATCAAGTCTCGTCGAGCTTTTTTTGAAGCCTGCGCTAACTTGTCTCCTGAGACGCGCATCTTGCAGGGAGCCGGCCTTCTCTTGCGAACGCTTCAGTCGTGGGTTAACACTTACTGTTATCGGTCTGCCATCGATGACAATCCCTCTTAAGCGAGCCTTGATAAGGGCTGTTTTTGATTGTTCAAGTCTTGCCTCATAAATGGGGTGGGCAGCATCCTGAGAGACATTTTTCCACTGATCTGCGCTCAGCAATTGACTGACAGGTATCCAAGGGGGGATATTGGCAACTGTTATCCAGGACTGGGCCACACTTTTTCCTTAATGGATGAAAGATCAAACCCTCGACGCAAGCAACTTCTATCTGGAGACCGTAAGTTGGCAAAATACATCAAAAAATATGACAATGCTTTATGCGAGGATTTATGTGATCGCTTGATCGCCAAGTTTAATACCGACAAGCGCGTCAAGGCAGATCCACAGCCGGACTATAGCACAAGAAGGTACGTCTACACCTCTGATAAGGCCGATTGGGCGCCTCTTCTAGAAGAAGTCACAGAAGTCGCAAATCGATTGACCGCCAATTACTTCCGTAGTCTTGGTGCCTTGGTGGAAGAATGGTTTGATGATGGTTATGTCTTCGCACACTACCGCGAGGGCGATATCTGCGCCTTACACGATGATAACCAAAGCACCCAAGCGCCTGGTAACGCTCTACGTTATGCAACCCTGCTGTTTTATCTCAATACGGTGGATGGCGGGGAAACTCACTTTCCCAATCAAAGTGTTCGGATCAAACCAGTTAAGGGAAGAGCCGTGATGTTTCCGGCTATGCTGACACATCCACATGAGGTCTTTCCTCCTATGGGGGATCGCTTCATCATTCAGACATGGATCACTGATCCCTATATGGAAGTTAATGTTAGGGAATAGATACAAGCTGAAAGCGAACTTCAAACAAACAAGGAAAAAATTGGGAAATATGGTTTTATGCGAAGAATTGATTGACGACGTTAATAAGGCTTTGATGGCTAAAAGGCTTGGTTAAATATTTATTGCAGCCAGCATCAAGACATTTTTTTTCGTCTTCGACCATCGCATGAGCGGTCAGAGCAACGATAGGTGTAGGAGAAATATTGCGGCTCTTTTCGAGGTCTCTAATCTTAGTAGTTGCGCTCAACCCATCTAAAACCGGCATACTGATGTCCATCAAAACGAGATCGTATTTTTCTTTCTTAAACTTATCAAAAGCCTCAGCGCCATTTTGTGCCAACTCAATCTTTGCCCCGGTCGCTTTCAGAATATGTTCGATGATCATTAAATTTTCTTTGGAATCATCGGCAATAAGAATGTTTTTGGGTTTGCCTCGGGTTTTTGTAAAAGGCGGTTCCGACTGAGCGGGGATCTTGACTGGCTTATTGATTTTTACAAATGGGATACGAACGGTAAATTCACTTCCTACGTTCTTGGTGCTGGTAAGCTTTATTTGACCTCCCATGAGTTTCACAAGTTTGGAAGTGATGGCTAGACCTAATCCTGTTCCTTCATATTTTCTCGAAACAGAAGAATCGACTTGTGTGAAGCGGTCGAAGATTATTTCCTGCTCTTCTGCGGTAAGCCCAATACCAGTGTCCTTGACTTTTGCAATCATAATGTTTTTTTCTTTATTCGTCCGAATGGAAAGAGACACTTTTCCTGATTCTGTAAATTTAATAGCGTTACTTACAAGGTTGGCTAGAATTTGTCGGAGACGAGGAGCATCAATTTCTATTTGTTCAGGAAAGTCTTTGCTGATCTTGACCTCGAATTCGATGTCTTTAATTTTTGCGCGGTGTTTCATGATGCTACAGCAGCCAAAAATATATTCGCGCATGTTAACCGGCGCAGGATGAAGCTTCATGTGCCCCGCTTCAATCTTGGAGAGATCAAGAATATCGTTTATCAGCTCTAGTAAGCTTTCAGACGACTTGATTAGAATTTCTGTGTGTTTTTGTTGGGTTTGATTTAAGGGACTCATCGCTAACAGTTCAGACATGCCCATAATGGCATTCATCGGTGTTCTTATTTCATGGCTCATCGTAGCTAGAAATTCAGACTTAGTTTTGTCTGCGGCCTCAGCCTTATCCTTGGCACGTTTGAGCTCGTAGGTGAGTGAACTGATCAAAAAACTCAAGAAGATAAAAGACAGCGTCATGAGCATAAAGTTCGCCATTAGACTTGAGTTCTGTGGGAGATAGTAAGGACCGTAGCCGTAGACAGTGGCTACAGCTGCGATACAAGTATTTACGAAAATCAAAACATGAGAAGCGAAAAAGCCGAATCGAATGGCTACCCAAGAGATGGGGATGATAAGTGTCATTGACAAGCCACTCAAGTAAAGCTGATGAGCTTCGATATAGAAGTAGATGGAAGAGGTAAAAGCAACTGTAATAAGAAAGATCAATCCATATTCAAGATTGAGAGACCGTATAAAATTTCGAAGATGGCCTGGCCAGATAAGCGACAACATCGGGAAAAGCAATAGAATACCGCTTGAGGTTGCAATCCACCATCTCGTCCAAACTTCGAGAGGATTACCAATTTCTATGCTGGAAAAAACAAGAAGTGACAAGATGCCGCCACTTGCACTTAAGGCTGCATGAGCAAGAACACCGAAAACAATAAAGACCAGTGAATCATAGACGCTTCTGACAAACGGTGATTTAAGTTTAAATTTAGACTTGAGCAGGGTTGTCATCCAGATGGGAGCTACTGTATTCATCGTTGCGATGCCTAAGGAAGTCAACACATCAAAGTCAATTTCAGACCAGTTCGCTAAAAATGCTCCTAGAAAAAGTCCGGGAGCAATTTTCCACCCATACTCGTAGCTGGCACAAACGGCGATTGCAGCCGAGGGCCAGATGGGTGCTGGAAGCATGTTGAAAAGATCGAAAAACTCCCAAATGAACTTAGCCGCCAACCAATATGTTACTGCCACCACTAAGTTAACGAGGGTTATGAAGACCATGCTCTTGCGGGTCATGTCGAAGTCCTTTCGTATCGCTATCTATCTAAGACATGGCAGAGGCTTTATAAACCTTTCAATAAAGAAAATTAATAGTTAATATTGACCATCAATTTTTATTAAAGTTATTAGATGTTTGTGGTTTTAATCATTTCAGAATGTAAAGTTTAAAAGAGTGTTATTAACGAGTAAACGTCAGGTTTGAAGCCTTCAAGGGCTATAGACAGGTATAAGCGAGCTGGTTATACTGCTGAGGTATGCATCTAGTTTTATTCGACATTGACGGCACTTTAGTACTGACAGGCGGTGCCGGTGCTGACGCTATGTACGCTGCTTTTGAGGACGTGGTTGGAGAAAAGCCCATTAAAGAAGGCGTCCGCTTTGCCGGATGTACTGACAGGTCTATCATCAGTGATCTTCTCAAGGCTAAAAACATCGAGTTTAGCGAGAGATTGTATAAGGACATCACAGCATCTTATTTGAATTTCTTAGACGATTTTTTAGACCGTGATGCTCCTGGAATCTTGCCAGGAATTTCTTCACTTTTAGATTTGCTAAGTGATCGTCAAGATGTAGCTATGGGTTTACTTACAGGAAATAACGAAAAAGGCGCCTATAAGAAGCTCGCCCATTATCAAATTGATCATTATTTTCCTTTCGGTGGATTTGGAGATCACCACCACCATCGCAACGATGTCGCTGTAAAAGCCCTCGAGTCTGCTAAAGAGCATATCCACCCCACCCCGCACACAAGTATTTGGGTGTTGGGCGACACCCCCAACGATATTACTTGTGGGCAGCACATCGGAGCAAAGGTTGTTGCCGTTTCTACAGGATTTTCATCCTTCGAAGATTTAAAGTCATTT
>CAZBDM010000113.1:0-415 GCA_964490675.1 uncultured Oligoflexales bacterium | reverse complement strand
TGCCCCCGACTTACTTCTTGAAGATTTGAGCCAGTTTGAGATCTTTATCGAACATTTAGATCGTGTGTAGGGTAAGACGGTAAGCTTTCAGGAAGTGCATGACAATCAGACGAAAAAATGAAGAAAAAATGATCCCTTTTTCGATTGTCTGAGGAAATGCTTTGGCATTAAACAATCAAATTCATCGTTTTTGTCCGCCAAAAGGATGTCAGTAGGTTCGTCAGGTGACGAAGAGCAAAATAATGTGGTAAGAATACGTTTCTATTGATGGTCATGGCAAAAGAGAAAGTAATCTTCAATGAAAAAAGACAATATTGAAGCAGACGACAAGGCGCAAGGATCCGACTGGTTTGTCGACGAGCTAGACTCCTATCTTGCAAAACACCAGATGAAGCAGACGAAACAGCGTAATATT
>CAZBDM010000112.1:8757-10558 GCA_964490675.1 uncultured Oligoflexales bacterium | reverse complement strand
CCGGTATATAAAGGGAAGATAGCTGTAGTTTGGCGTGGTCATCGAGATCTTCAGAAGGCAGAAAGTTATCCTGCAGTGACTTAGCTATCTCAATTTCTTTGACGAGTTTGAATTTTTCTTTTTGTTCTTCCACAAGACGTTTAATCGACTGTTCACGCTTTCTTAAGTTACTGGCCATCGATGTAAAAGCTTCTGATAAGGTTTTGATTTCACCAAACCCCTCCCTGATTCTTCCAACATAGAAGTTTCCCGACGCTACTTGGTTGGTAAGAGCAACCATTTGTTTAATCGGCCCCATGATTTCGTCGATCGGGATGCGTATAAACACAAAAACCAGCAGCATAATGATTCCAATTCCAATAGCGTACTGTCTTCCAAGATCGACCATGTCTTCTTTAATCAAAGCGTACTTCGAGTTTTCAAAAAAGCCGATCAAATTTGAATGATTTACGAACTTGTAAAACCCGTAAATGGTATCACCACGACGATTGGTCACTTCGATGAGAGAATGACTAAACTCTGCCGCGACCATCTCGGAGACAAGCTTATGACTTAGGATCGTGTTTTTAGTGATACCTTTCTCAGCGTAGATCAGCTTACCATCATCGGTGAGAAGAAAAGGATCGGCATCAATCGTCCTAAGGAGATCGGTCAATTTCTTTGCTTCTAAATCAAACGACCAGACAACCCAACGGTGCGCCTTTATCTCAGCTTTATAATCCGTGCCGAGTATACTTTTTTCTTTTAAGTTACGAGCAATGTAAATGTTGTCTCGATAACGAAAAAAGAACCATCGCATTAGTGCAGAACGGCGGTTAACTCCTAACCTAGGTAAATCAATCGAACGAAAAAGTTCATTCTTCTTGAGTGACTTTAACTTTACTGCCTTTCCATTTTTGATTTCAAAGACAGCAATGGGCAGGACTTGCCCTTCAGCCTTGGTTCTTTTGAAGACGTAAGTTTCATCTAGACTCTGACTAAAATCTGCAAAGTAACGTTCCGCTTCAAGGAACATAAGACTCCAGGTGTGACGGAGGGATTTTTCATAAGAAATTTTATAAAAGAACAATCCAGCACTAACTGTAGCCACGAGGACAAACAGCAGAACAAATACAGTGATAAAGGTCGATAGTTTGCGACCTTCTCGCCACAAGAGCTTTTTAAGCAGCGTCAAAAAGCCCATCTTTAACTGTCGGATTTTCGTCATGAAAATCACTCCCTCCTACACATAGTTGTCGGAGGATTGAAGTCCGGTCTTAAGAAAATAATGAGGAGATTTTCGCTAGTTGGAGGTAGTTTCGCGGCTCAACTTACCGATCTCATCTTGTAAGCGTAGCCAAAACTTTAGCTTTTTGAATTCTTTTTGGCGTTTGACAAATTGCTTGGTGTGATCAAGCTCTTCAGAGTTAAAATGCAGGCGGGCCCTTCTCAGCTCATCAAGAATTTGGCTGTAGCGGTAGAGTTCTTTGCGCTCTTCCTCAAGGTGAGAGGATTTTCTAAATTTGCCCATCATGGTCACCTAACTCAAAAACATCCTGTTTTGGTGTAGAGTCGGCAATGATTAGATAAATGTTTAGTTTAGTCTTTTGACAAAAAAGTGATTTTAGCTGTTTTATCATAGAAAAACAGTAAGCAAAGCTGAAGCTGTGATTAAAGAAGAAGTACCGGTTGTCGAACTTGAAAGAATCGAGCCTGCTATGTACGATCCCTCAAGCCCAAAAGCAACTTTGTCAAAGAACCTATAAGACCATCCAACACCTCCGCCAAATTCTAAAATATCGCTTGAAAGGGTTCTGGTACT
>CAZBDM010000112.1:0-8747 GCA_964490675.1 uncultured Oligoflexales bacterium | reverse complement strand
TTTCCGATTGGCGGTGAGTCACTTTACTCAACCCTCCCAAACCAACAAGGTAAAAGTTGGTTAAAGACATTTGCTCAAACTGGAGACCAATATCTTTCTTAATGTTGCCACGAGTAGCAAGCGGATAGTAGACCAAGGTAACATACCCTGAAGTCGAGTGAAAAGTCGTTCTATAGCCTCCTAAATGGGCGCAAAAAGCCACTCCAAGCTCGAGACCTAAACTGGAGGGTGATGAAATGCGTTCACAAAGAGAGGGACCTTCCAAAGGCGGCTCCTCGAAGGCCAACTCGGTCGCATCGGCCTGAGTTCCCGGTGCCGTCACCTCTTCATACGTTAAGGTACGACTGGCAAAACCAACTGTCGTCGTCACAGGCGCCTCAGCCAACAGACTTGCTGTTGGAAAAAAAGCACAGATGACATAAACGAGGTAACAGACTCTCATATAGTAGTCCAAAAGGTCTTAAGTTCTTTACTAAGATCGATTTTAACCGGTTGTTTTCGTTTGCCTCGGTAATAGTAGGGATTTGGCTGTAAAGTAATTTGATCCTTACTATGGAAGACACCATCTTTAATCTTCGGCATAAGATAAGGACCTGCGGTCACTAGCCATCCTTGCTCTTTATCCAGTAAGTCCTTTCTAATAGGAATAAGCATACGACTCGACAAGAGTTTAATGAGGATCTCTTTTTGACTGATACCATTGATACGAAAAGTGTCGAGTGTGATCACTTCCAGTTTGATGCGTTTCATGAGATTATAAAGCGCAAACTGCTCCTTATCATCCTTAAAGGTCTCGCCTGTTGTATTAGTTCTAAAATACTTCCAACCATCGACATAATGCTGAGCGATGACAACAGCTTTATCTGACCAGAGGAGGGCGTCTTTTAATTTAACCTCTGCGATATCGTTATTGATTTTGTAAGATTTCAAAAAGCGATTAAGAAGGAGTCCGCCAGACTCTTTTTCAATAAGAGGAGTGGTTACATAAGGCCTTAAAAGATCGGTAATGGCATGAGTGCCGGTAAACCAGTTATGATAATCGATAACCTTTACTTTCTTGACAATCTTCTCATCTGGTTGAGGTTGATCGACCTTGTCGCGCTCAACGGGGACATAAGTAGTGACGATCACCGAGACAACAACGACGATGATCACCACAAAGGCTGCTAAGATGAGATTCTTCTTTTTCATTTGAGAGACTCCAAATTCAAGTCTTTTAGCTCTTTTTGAATGTGCTCAAGCTTGAGCACTTCGTTGTCTTGATCTTTACTGATCCGCACGACAACCCGTCGGTTCATCGCTTTATTATAAGGCAAACTTCGGCCGAATTTATCTTTTTCGGGGACAATCGGTTCAAACTGCGCGCGGCCCGCGACGGTCATACGTTTGGGATTGATGCCATGCCTAGCGAAAAGACTGACGACCGAGGCAGCACGAGCTGCTGAAAGATCCCAGTTGGAGCGAAACTTGAGACTGCGGATAGGATCGGAATCTGTGTGTCCGACAATCTCTATAAGCGATGCTTGATCAACTTTCGAGATACGGTAGGCTACCAACTCAAGAAACTTCTCAGCCTGTTTTGTCAGCAGATCTGAACCTGAGCGAAAAAACCTTGTATTGAGAAAGACGAGTTCGACAACACCGGGCTTTGGACTGCCAACGGTAAAAACGATATCAAGATTTTGAGCAATTTCTTTGAGCTCTTTACGATAAAAATCTACCGATTGGCTGAGACCCGTAATCGCTCTAATTTTACTATTCCGATCAAACTTTAAGCTTTTCAATCTTCTTTCTGACTTCGGTGGGATCGATCAATTTAACGTTACCTTGATCCGTTTGAAAAAATAAAATGAAAAAGCACATGAGAAGCGTCACCATATCTGCAAAACTCATCAGCCAAGGCGTCGAATCGTCATCTTTTTTCATTTCGCGAGAATAGTTATCGACCTTATCGTAATAGATACGATCACGGCCTTCTTCATCGCTTTCTAGATCAAAAGATTCCATAGTTTAAGCCGCATTTTGCCCTGAGCTGCCAGCACTCATTTCATCGAGTTTCATCCGCATTCCCGGCGAAAGGTGACTAGCGAGTTGTTCACGAACGATAATTGGGTTTGTTTTCTGTAACATCAAGGTGATACCTTCAATAATCATTTCTCGTTTGGCAATACTTCTTTCAGTACGACCGACAAGATTGTCTGCAACCGGCAATATAAGAAAATTTGTGATGACAACCCCATATAGAGTCGCGACAAGAGCTACCGACATAGCAGGACCAATCATTTCGCCTGCGCCTTCTTGACCAAGGTTACCGAGAAGGGCGATCATTCCTAAAACAGTACCAAGGAGTCCGCATGCCGGTGGATATTTGCCGAGATTTTTGAATAGGTTGGCCTGGCGGTTTTCTCTTTCTTTTTGGACTTCCACCCTTCTGCGCAGAATCTTCATGAGAGTTTGCGGATGGTATCCGGAAACAAGAAGAAGGACAGCGTCTTTGAGGAATGGATCTTTGACTTTAAGCTCGGCGTAGCTTCTTAAATTTTGAATGTCAATGCGTGCGATTTCGGCCATTTCAACAAGTGTTTTGACGATTTCAGGACTATCGTCATGATACTTTCGAGAAACGATTTTGATCATCACAAAAAACAGTTTCATTTCGTCAAAAGGTACAGAAATTAAGGCAATAATACCTGTACCAATGAAGACGATAACAAAACTAGGAAAGTCGGCGTACTTCTCCGGCATCGTCGGCAGCGTAATATACGCCATGACGAAAATAAAGATCGTCGATAATATAAATCCGATACCATTAGAACTCATGCGCCCTACCTTTTGCTTGCTTCAATGAGCGGTGGTAGACCTTCTTCAGCAATCTCTTGACTAAGAATGTTCTTTCTCATTTCAAGAAGGTCTTTGTTTTTAAGTAATCTCGAAATTTCAAGAACATCCTCTGTCATTTGCCACTTAAGATCGTCATTTTTCATCTTCTGACGACAGGTTTCGAGAAAAGACAAAAACTCTTCCCGAATCGAGTGCTCGAGTTGCTTTTTTTGAAGTTCAACAAACTTCTTTTCGCTTTCTCTGTCAGTGTGGTTCACTTTTGACCTCCCGCAAAGATCTTATCAGGATCACCGCCTATCTGGTTGTAAACAATATAAAAATCAACCTCTTTGGGTGATAAACGAATGGCATCTCTGAGAAGGCTGATAGCTTTTTGATTGTTACCTTGATTAATCTCTTGCAGACTAAAAAGCCAATAGACTGAACCAATATCACGATACTCTGGCTGGTCTAGCTTGATATCGAGGGGTTTGTCTTCTTTTAAGAGAAGACTTAACTGGGAAGCAAGCATTTTAGTCGTCATCTCATTAATTTGAGACGGTTTAAGAGCAAACTCACTGACACCTTCCGCTACATTGCTATTGAAAGGTTGAAGGTTTACCGTTACCGACGCTCCCCTCACTCCTTTGGGTACCCAAACATGAACGGTATCAAATCCGGGGTGATTGATTTTTAGTAAGTGTCCTCCGGCCATCTCATTCGATAAGTCAGAGAAATCGATAAACATGGGACTTTTTCCAATAAGTTTATCACCTTCAAAAATATCGGCTTTCGGCGGAGTAGTCGACAGCATATAGCCGGTGCTACAGGCACCGGTGACCATGCAAGCCAGAAGTAGCAGAATTTTATTAGTTTTGTTCGAAGCTAACCAGCTCATTGAGAGCCTCCTCTTTTGGGTAAATCGCTTTTGCCATCGCATAATGATCTCTGGCATCCTTAAAGCGCCCCTCCATAACAGCAATATTGCCTTCTAAAACAGCCACTCCATAGTTGTCTCCATAATCCTTCTTTAGCGCCTTTAAAATCTGCTTAGCATCGTCAAGCTTAAGATTTAAGACCCTTCTATGTGCGCGTAAGAGAAGGTCAAAGAAGGTCTTATCGCCTTCCGTCAAAACAGCATTCTTACCCATCTGGGTCAAATTGATACTGATCGTTCCATCGATTTGCTCGGGAAAAAGAACGAGAAGATACTCATACCTTCCATCGTCTTTTTTAAATCCATATCTAACAAGATTTTCTCTACGATTAGCCTTCACAGGACCTTTGCCAAGATTTTCTAAAATACTATATTCCGTGTTTAGACGGACAATCTCGGATTCCGGAGCCGAACTTATAAGTCGCGGAGAGGCACAGCTAGTCATCAATGCTACCCCCATCGCAAAAAGAAAAATTTTAAGCCACACTTGAAACATCCATATTACCCGTTAAATGATCATCTGGATTATCAAAACTCAGCATTCCTTCTTTCGAAAGATTGAGAAGGTACTCTGAAATTCGTTTTTGAAGCTTTTGTGATTTTGATAAATTTCTTTTTCGATAGAGTTGGTCTTCATCGAGAACTCGCAGTTCATCTTCGACTGTCGCTGCTCTAATCGAAGGAAGCGAATCAAGAACAGTAAGTCTAACCTCTTTGCTAGTATCAAATAGAATTTCTGCGATTTCACGATCGCCTCGTCCGACAAATATCTCTGAAATCATCTTCTTTGGTAACATTGAAACAGCATAGAATGGAATGAAGTAATTAAAGACATCCATCAAGAGATCTTTTTGATCTTTAATGGAATTCATCAGATTCTGCTGTTCACTAAAGGGTAGTTTTTCAGCCACAAAAGCCAGGTAGCGGGCGCCGTCGACAGCTGCTTTTTCGCCGATTTTATTTTCTGCAGAAGTTCCTGACATTTGGAGGGCGAGTTTTGACAGCAGAGGTACGATTTCATCATTCCTAACGAACGGTACTCTCGAGACGGCCTTTACAATGATCTCTCGATCGTTGTCATTAGTAATGCTTTCAATCATCTTTTGGACTCTCGGAGGAGTCAAACAAGCAAGAAAGATCGGCTTCTCCTCATCTGTCATCGTCATGATAAAAGTCAAAATCTGCTTGTTGTTCATTTGCGTCAACCAAGTCAAGTCTTTAATTTCCATGAGAGGTGACCCCATAAACTCATCCATTGCAATCTTGCCGTAAAATTCTTTGAGGGCTCGCTTTCTGATTTTTTTCGCAATATTAAGACCACCCTCTTTGGTCAAGTACGACTGAATGCGCGCAATGTTCTCCGGTGAAATATCCATCAGAAGCTCTTTGGTCGTTTCATTGTCGACAGCTAATAATAAAGACGTTGCAAAAGGAAGTTGTTCATCGTCTTCGATCATGTCTATAAAGTGTCTATAGAAATTGAAATTCTTCTTCTTCGTAAGAATCGTGATTTTATCTTGTACTTGCTCGATAAACTCAGCCTCTTCCTTAGTATTGTCTTCACTGGCAGCGGCAATGGCGGCAGCCGCTCCTCCACCCAGACCACCTTGACCATAGTCAAGACCTTGCTCTTTTTTCTTTTCCTTGCTGTCACCTGCCTCTTCTGATTTTGTCGAAATAGAAGCGGAAGTCGATGGCGCGAATTTTTTGGCAGCGTTTTCTAGAGCAGCCCCGATCGAACTAATCGAGCTGGCTAGTGTACCAGAACCCTTTCTATAGCTCCCACTAAAGAGGAGGACACCAACGAGCAAGATAAAACCACCGATCATACCGAGGATGAGCAGCTGAAACTGCGCAATTATCTCAACGAGACTCTTACCTTCAAGACTTTCTTTAATCTGCATATCGTTAAATTCAGCTTCTTTTTTCGAAAACTCACTCGTCTTCTGCAACAGTTCGAGTTCTCTCTTTTGCATGTCGAGTCTCATTTTTTCATTTTCGATACTCATTTTAAGCTTTTCGTTCTCGATCTTGGCTTTTTCGGCTTGAACTCTTTGCAGTTCTAAAGGTGTCATCGGTGTGGGGGGAATGACTGGGCTTGTAACAAGTCTCTGGCTTTCAACGGTCAGAATGCGACTTGTGCCGTCAAAGGCAAATCGCTCTCGCACCATCTTTTCAACAAGATTTCTCTTCGCTTCCGGAATCCTCGAGTCGATACCTAGAGTAACGGTAAGATTAGTCACAGTACTTTCTGAAGCGATGTCTTTGGCTTTTTCCTGAAAGAATGCTTCAAGCTTTTGTTTATCTATTGATAAAGGGCTAAACGGTAGGAGTACCTGAGTCCCGTTGTTTTGCTTCGTAGTCGTTGCTTCCTGGACTTGAACATTAGCGTAAACATAATATTCTTCCGGTCTTAAAGATCCTGAAATAACCTTTCTAATCTGATCCTCAATCCTTGTTTCAATGGCATTTTCAGTAGAAACTTTATCACTCTGCCCATAGGTCAAAGTCATTCCTGATAGGATCAGGAACACTCCCATGATTTGCAGAATAATTTTTCTCTGAAACCTTTTATTCAACCAACTAATCCTTCACAAAAAGAGTATCAAAACTCTTTCACATAAAACACGTAGTAAATCCATCGCGTTAGGATTCACTTTGATCTAAAGGTTTCTTCGGTGTTTGGTCGTCACCTCTGAATAGGTAAAAGTTTCTCAGACAGGCGAGCAAAAATAGGATGAGCGAGACTTTTGCAGATTTTTAAAGCTTGCATTTGTTTTTTGACAAATAGCAAGGGAGCAGCAGACGGCTCCCTTTACACAAATATTAATCAGCAGTAGTCAGATTTTCGGATTCCATCACCTCAAACCGGTCGACACCATTTAAAGCACCTTTAAAGTATACTCTCGGTTCATCCATGAGGGGAGTTTTAACTTCAATTTTTCTTATACTTTCCGAATTGAAGGAGCCACCTTGCTGACGAGCAACTGAGAATTCGACTCTAACAATCGATATCCCGTCGCCACTCTGAGATGAAGAGACTTCTTCCAAAACAGGACTGTAGTTTTCTGAATCTTCTGTTCGCTCCAGCTTATATTCAGTTCTTATGTCAGCTAGAGGATCGCCCCTTTCAATATTTGAAAGACCACCTTCAAAGCTTACGGCAAGATCCACACTTTCAACACTTTTGTTGTTTTGATCTCTTTTGAAATTGGTAAATTCGAAGATCCAAGCCCCCTTAAGGCTAAAGTCTTCGTTGTATGCTTTACGGGAAGTCACGAGTAGCTTTGCGCTAGTTAGGTACCTAAACTGGCCGTATTCTGTTGAACTCACACTAGAGCTACCGTCGTCGCTGCTTGTATTTCCACAACCAACCAACAATCCCGTGACCATTGCTACAATAGAGATTGACTTTGCGATCCTTAACATTTTTCACCCCATTTTATTTTTTAATAACAGTGTTTGTTAATATCGGCTGCTTTTGGTGATTCTTTAAATGAAAGTTTTTTGGGGTGTGTATTCATTGTGTTGCAGGTATTTTAAATAGACACATCGGCAGCGGGACATTTTTAATCACAAGGGAAATCGTCCCGTCCTAAATCACAAGAGATATCGCCCCCTCATGTTATTCTAGATAGATATCAATCAGTTATCTTTAGGGTTTAAGATCGAAGGTGGGTTTTGGCGAAGGGCGACTATTGTAGGCAACACAAACGGTGACATAAGATTAAGAATCCTTACGAGATTGATCACTACTTATGGCATGTAAGACCCAATGATGATTAACAGCTTTTTGGAGGCTAAATATAGCTGCAAAGGGTAAAACTCCTAGAAAGAACATATTTTTCGGCTTGGTAAACTGATAGTTGTTTTGCTGCTCCATTTGCGAAACTAATGTCGCTAATTGATAACTCATCCAAACATGATAACCAGGTATCATTGTCTTTATAAATGTAAGATATGATCGCTTCGGTTTGTTGCCGGTCGTATGATAGATAACAGCATTAAGGGTCTCTAGGTACCAAACGGGCCAATAAAAACCAATTGTCATAAAAAACTTCACGATTGACTCAAGATAGACATTTTTTAACGGACCAAGTCGAAGGCCAAGAATAAGAGAGGCATACTTCTTGGCAAACTGCTTTTGGGTTAACTTTGAGGGATGTGAGCTATTGACAGCAGTTTCATTTTGTTTCTGCTGTTTTTCTTTGAGCTTTTTCTCAGATTTTTCCTTGAGTTTTAATGCCAATTTTTCAGACTTATTATCTAAGGAAGATGTTTTTTGCTTGATTTTTTTCGTCTTTGCTAGAGGAAGCTTGTTGCTTGAAGAGTCTTCTTGCGGCGCTATTTGCGATGTTTCAGAGACTTGCGAACAATCCGCTAAATCTTCATTATCGATGTCTGAAGCAATGGTGAGACTTTTCATCGCGCGCTTACCGCCGAAGGGTCTGCCGAGGATCCCGATTTTTTTAGCAATAAACGATTCATTCTGCTTTTGTTTCGGACGTTTCTTGGCTACTTCAATCTTTTTAGCTTTAATGCCGGCTTCGTTCTTTAAAAAATACCGATCGAATTCATCATCAATATCTTCATTGTTTGCGGCAACGGAACTCTGCAGTTCATGGATGAGATTGGCTTCCATTTCTTTTTTAAAAACGACTTCGTTATAACCAAACTTTTGGAGTTCGTTATGTAACTCGACCACTTCGTTAATCGGGTACCACTTCTTAAATCCGCGTCGACTGATCAAATAGTTTTTTGAGCCTGCTTCACGCGCTTTGATCTTAACGGCTTCAGCTGTTGTAAAAGGTCCACGCAATGTCCCGTTGTCCATAATGAACCATTTGTCATGCCAAAGAGGATTATTCTTTTGTTTGTTGAAAAAAGAACGAGTGTCTTGACTCATGGGGCTAGCCTTTTTTTGGCGCAAGTGTATCGTATTTTTCAATTACTCTTCTATTATAACAAACGCTAGAGAGCTGTAAAAAGC
>CAZBDM010000111.1:6975-10573 GCA_964490675.1 uncultured Oligoflexales bacterium | reverse complement strand
CCTTTAACTGTTGCGATAAGAAACTTTCCTTGACTGGAAGAACCTTTGTTTTGCTCTTTTTCTTCTTCCATGAAAGGTGTCAAGTAAGCCACTGCCCGCTTCATAACACGCGCACTTTTAACGACCTGAGGAAGGAACATCTTGCCTTCTCCGAAGAGCTTACCGACAATTTTCATGCCGTCCATGAGGGGACCTTCGATGACATCAAGTGGTCGACCGAGTTTTTGCCTGGCTTCCTCAGTATCGTCTTCGATATGGTTTACGATACCTTTTACGAGAGCGTGACTCAGTCGTTCTTCGACACCTGCCTTGCGCCATTCATCTTGTTCTTTCGCTTTATCTTTGCCTTGGCCTTTTACTGTTTCCGCATAATCAATAAGGATTTCTGTGGCATCTTCTCGTCTGTTAAGGATGACATCTTCAACTTTTTCGAGAAGCTCGGGTTTGATTTCTTCATAGACTTCGAGCATCCCGGCGTTGACGATCCCCATATCAAGGCCAGCAGCAATAGCATGATAAAGGAACACAGAATGCATCGCTTCTCGTACAACATTATTGCCACGGAAAGAGAAGGAGATATTACTAATACCACCGCTTGTTCTCGCTCCTGGGCAACAAGCTTTGATTTCACGCACTGCTTCGATAAAATCGACGGCGTAATTGTTATGCTCTTCCATGCCGGTAGCTACGGTTAAAACATTCGGGTCGAAAATGATGTCGTAGGGATTAAAGTCTGCTTTTTCAACGAGGATTTTATAAGCTCTTCTGCAAATACGGACTTTATCTTCTTTGGTGGCTGCTTGGCCTTTTTCGTCGAAGGCCATAACGACTGTTGCAGCACCGTATTTTTTAATTGTTTGAGCTTGTTTAATGAAGCTTTCTTCGCCTTCTTTAAGGCTGATCGAATTGACGATACATTTACCTTGTACGCATTGCAAACCCGCCTCAATGACCGACCATTTCGAACTGTCGATCATGATGGGGACCTTAGCAATATCGGGCTCGGAAGCAATGAGATTTAAAAACCTTCTCATGCAGGCTTCACTGTCAAGCATGCCCTCGTCGAAATTAACATCGATAATATTGGCGCCGTTTTCCACCTGCTGGCGGGCGATCGCTAAGGCTTCGTCGAAGTTGTTTTCCTTGATAAGACGGGCAAATTTTGGAGAGCCCGTAACGTTGGTGCGCTCGCCGACCATAATGAATGAGTTGCTGTCGTCACGCAGCACAAATGGCTCGAGACCACTTGCAGTCAGTGTATGTTGATGCTCTCTGACGTGATGCGGTTTGATGTCTTTCAGTGCGTTAACGATAGCGGCAATATGATCGGGTGTCGTACCACAGCAGCCGCCGACTATATTTACAAAGCCACTTTCTGCAAAGTCTATAAGGAATCCAGCCGTATCCTGTGGTTTTTCGTCGTAACCTGTTTCACTCAATGGGTTGGGTAAACCAGCATTAGGGTAGCAACTAATATAGCAATCAGAAATTTGCGAAAGTTCTTCGATATAAGGGCGCATTTCTTGGGCTCCGAGAGCACAGTTGATGCCGACGCTGAGAGGTTTGGCGTGTTTAACAGAGTGCCAAAAGGCTTCGACTGTTTGACCGGATAAGGTTCTTCCTGAAGCGTCAGTAATGGTTACCGACAGCATGACCGGTAGGCGGATGTCGTGATCTTCAAAATAATTCTCAATAGCGAAAATAGCTGCTTTTAGATTAAGAGTATCAAAGGTTGTTTCCGGCAGTAAGATATCGACTCCACCCTTAACGAGACCATCGACTTGTTGGTAGTAGGCTGCGACGAGTTTGTCGAAAGAAACGGCCCTGTAAGCGGGGTTGTTAACGTCTGGTGACATTGATGCAGTGACATTGGTGGGACCGAGGGCACCGGCGACAAAGCAAGTACGGTCCGGATGTTCTTTCATAAATTTATCAACCGCCCGTCGGGCGATCTGTGCGCCTTTGATATTGATGTCATCGACGGCTGACTCTAGGGAGTAGTCCGCTTGAGCAATAGTTGTACCGCTAAAGGTGTTGGTTTCAATAATATCGGAGCCGGCTTTAAGATAAGCGCTGTGGATTTCCTCGATCACTTCAGGGCGAGTGATATTGAGAAGATCGTTGTTGCCTTTAAGGTCAATCGTGTGATCCTTAAAGACTGTTCCGCGAAAGTCTTTCTCTTCAAGCTTGTAGCGCTGCACCATTGTACCCATGGCGCCATCGAGGAAAAGAATCCGATTTTTCAGTAAGTTTTTTAGTGTATTAAAGATGTCGGGTTGCTGCATGAATTTTCCTGGATCCGATTTCTGTAAGAAAAGTCAAAAAGATAGAGTGATAGGGTTAGGTTTTTACCATATTTTCAGAGGGCTAACAATGCTGCTGCTGATTAATCATTAGTCTGGGGTGGTTTGAGATTCTTGCTAGAAATGTATATAAAGGGAATGGTTATTTTTTAATCTAAACCTAACAGTCATCTTAGCATGGTGAAATTATGAACCTTTCAGCAAAGAGCTTAAGAGTCTCAAATGTTTTAGAGTCAGGGTTCGATCGTTTTTGGCAGTCGAAAATAGCCTCAAGCGAAAGTGTCGTGTATTCGAAATATAAGGACGATGAGGTTCTCGGATCGATCCTGCATGTTTTTGTTGAAAACCTCGCAACTCAAGTGAAGAATTTATTCATCGACTTCGCTAATTATGATTGGAGCGCTCTTGAGAGTCATGCCCATCAGCTGAAAGGTTCCAGCGGACTTTACGGTTACATGGAGCTGTCGCAGTTAGCGGGTGAGTTGGAGTCGATTTTTAAACTTAATCAAACCGAAAGACGCGTTCAAGTAGAGCCTCTATTGTTCGCTATCTCTAGCGAATCATCTAAAATTGTCGCAGCCTATCAGGATCCTGCTTAAGAGATTTTTTTGACGCACGATTGCTGCGGTAAGCACTTGTGAATGAAGTTAAAACGCGCTCAATTATAGAGCGACCAAACTATTTTTGCTAAACTTAGAATAGATTCATCCAAACTGGCATATCGATTGCACGCTTAAGCCAGCTGAGCAACGAGCGTAACCCTCACTTCATAGGAGTGTGTCATGGATAGAATCGCAGACAGACCAAAATACTTTGAAAAGGATGAAAGCATGAAAGTTAAAGATCTGATGACATGTGGTCTGGTTGCTGTGCGATCGGATGCGACCATTAAAGAGGCAGCGGTGGAAATGAAACAAGCACGCATAGGATCTCTGCCTGTTGTCGAAGGCCAAACCTTAAAAGGAATTGTAACGGACAGAGACCTTGTCGTTAACGCTCTTGCCTCAGGGCTTGATCCTGAAAAGGTGCTTGTTAGCGAAGTGATGAGTTGCAATCCAGTTTGTTGCCATTATGAAGATTCTTTAGAGCGTGTCGCTGAACTGATGGATCGACACGGAATCAGGAGAGTCGTGGTGATCAATCATAACGAAATCCCATTAGGAATCGTTTCAGTTGACGATTTGGCTGCATTTAAGTTTGAACAAGGCATGCTTGGAAAAATCATCAATCAGTCGAGTTATCATCGCAACGCCCACAAACGGCATATGTCCTAAGATTTCCGAATGGGCCCAACC
>CAZBDM010000111.1:2536-6965 GCA_964490675.1 uncultured Oligoflexales bacterium | reverse complement strand
CATCACAAAAGTTGGATAATGGGTCAATCTGCCTATTTTCAATACGGTCAACAAGTTGCATTATGGTTAATGAGGACCGCTAGAATTAGGCACATTGACTTAAAAAGGGTGTGAGAGACATGGAAAAATGGCAACATTTTATGTTTGGGTATCGCGCCGTTTCGCGCAAACAAAAGTCGTCAGATGACACAGAAACCTCATCATCTAGTGGCGATAAAAGCCAAGCGGAACAAGTGGGCAACAAGTCGACGAAAGACAAAATCCTGCTTTCTGCGTCATTTTTAAAACGCAAAATAGACGCCAAACGCAAGTGGCTCAAGAAAAAAAGCCAATCGCCCACAGACCCACAAACAACCGGCATCTGATCGGAACTGTTCTTTTGGCCTCTGTTTTGCAGAGAAGATTACGACCAGGCGACGTTAGACGAGTGATGAGTTCCTCTTTCCTTTGATCGTCATAAAACGTCTTCTTGTGTGATCCACCCATATGATCCTCTGTAAAGAGCTTACGGAGTTCGTTTCAGACGAAACACCGTAAGCCCTGTTTTTATCTGCGGAATAAAACTTGCAAAACATAAATTGGCAGGTCATCAATCCAAGGCGGAGGGTTAGGCAATGAAGAGTAAACACCAAGAGATTGGCTTATTAAGAGATCAGCTCCATCAGTTTATGCTTCAACCAACTTCTTACCGTGAGCCAACTGAGACAGTTGAATGTTTGGAAACCCACATATCGTGGCTTTTTTTAACAGACCACTTTGTTTACAAGGTCAAAAAGCCGCTTCAATTTGATTTTCTTGATTTTTCAACGCTTGAAAAAAGACTACAAGCCTGTCGTAACGAAATCACTCTTAATCAACGTCTTGCTAAAGATACATATCTTGAAGTTTCGACAATATATATTAACGACGACGGCGGTTGCAGTTTTGATGCCGTCGGCGACGTTTTCGAATACGCAGTGAAAATGAAACGGCTTCCTGCCAACAGGATGTTAGATCATTTGATCGAGAACAATGATGTAAACTCACAAGATATTGAAAAACTGAAAATGCTTCTAGAGTCATTCTATGCAAGGCAAAAAAGTGATCCTATTAATGCCGTTGAGTATGAGCATGACTTTGAGATGCATGTTAAAGGCAATCAATCAACTTTATTGGCGCTGGCCCCTCAACCAGGACTAAAGGTCAATCAAATAAAGCGCATCCACAACGCGCAACTCGGCTTCTTATTTACTAAGAGGCCTCTGTTTGATGAACGTATTAGAAAGGGTAAGATTATCGAAGGACATGGTGATCTTAGGCCTGAACATGTCTGTCTGACCGAACATCCAGTGATCTTTGATTGTATTGAATTCAATAAAGACTTTCGTGTCGTTGATGTCGTTGATGAACTAAGCTTCTTCGCTATCGAGTGTGAAATACTTGATCGCGCTGATATCGGCAAAGATGTTTTGGCAAGTTATCTAAAGACTTTCAATGATGATGTTTCAAGTGACTTAGTTGCCTTTTATCATTCATATCGTGCTTGTGTGCGGGCAAAAGTAGAAGCGATAAGAAGTCGCCAATCGGAAACACGTAAACAAAAAGAAAGCCATATCGCTAAGGCAAACCGTTATCTCGATCTTGCTGAATCTTACAGTGCCGAGCTTTTACCACCCATTACTCTGATCATTGGTGGCTTTATGGGATCAGGCAAATCAACCCTCGCTCGAGAGCTTAAGGCTAAACTTGGCTGGGAGCTCATTCAGTCAGATCTTGTCAGGCGTAAGTCTTTTGGTAAAAGTCAAAAACCTCAAAGTTTTGGAGAAGGGATTTACAGCGAGGAAAATCGCCACAAAGTTTATCGCAATATGTCGAAGCTACTTGACGACAACCTTTCTCAAGGGCTTTCGACGATTGTTGATGGGTCTTTTACCAGTGAGTACGATCTGGGCCTTGTTAAGGAGGTCTGCCGCTCTCACGATAGTCTCGTGATGGTCTTATGGTGTGAATGCCCTCTTGAAGTTGCAAAAAGGCGGATCATTCATCGGCTCGAAAAACAGGATGATTTGTCGGAAGCTCGCCCTGAGCTTCTTAAAGAGCAATATCAATCCGGGCAGCGGCCGGCTGAAGAGGAAGCTACCGTTATCGATACGACCAAAATGATTGACAGGCAATTCCAGTCGGTCATGAAGCAACTGAGAGAGTGCGTCTCTTTGCTAAATTGAAGCGCGTTATGAGAGTGGTTCATCGCAGTTTATCAGGTGAATTGAAACGGTCATTTGAAAACAGCTAGGTCTGTTCGGATTAAATCTTTGATAAATTTTCCATTCAAGCAAATCCGGCTATGACTTCTTTGCCCGAAGGTTGGCTTTGAAGCGACAAAAATGTCGTTTTTTTGCGTCAAGTTGACGGGGGTCTGGATTTGGTTTTCAACACTTTCGAGTCTTGATCTGGGTATCGTTATGTAAGTAAATTGAGCAGTAAATACTCGAATTTATATTCTTTTCTCTCTCGTTGTGACTCTATTTCATGCAAATTGGCAACTTTCAATGACTCTCGTGCGGTCATTGGGCTGTCTACTGAAGCTTTTTCAGTTGGCCAACGAACCAATTAAAAATTCAGCTCTTTTCGGTTTTGCCCAATTGACACTAACCGCTTTGCAAGAATATAAACTTGGTGTTGACGAAGAGTAAGACCGCAAAAATAAGGCTGAAAAAGCCTTGCTGTTTGCAACAAAATGACCTGAATGCGGCGGGTTTTCGTTTCCGATCAATGACATCTGATTAGGTTAGTCCCAGTCCACGTCTTGGACGTTGTCTACGCGACTATACTATACTATACTATGCCATGCCTTTGGGCTGCCTTGCTTAGCAGGGCAGCCGCTTTTTCTTTCTTAAGCGTCTTGATGTCTTCAGGCGAACATGCAACGCCGCCGCCGAGGTGATTTCAAAAATCCTTGGTTTATACAAAATTTACACCATTAGTTAAGACCAAATATCCGATATATGCTAGATAATAGCCAAAGCCGGATCAGTACATTATGCCTGCCAACCAGTTAACAGATGCTTAACAAGCTTCAACTGGAGCAGTACAAAGGAATTCAGCGAAAGCTGGTGGTCAAATGGGTTGGCCAAGAAGCGCGAATGATGAAAAAAGGGGGATTTGATTTTTTCATCTTTCAAATGTTGCCGCGACTTGGCTAACTGCGATTACTATGAAAGGGACTTCATGGTAATCGCACCATTTGCAAAAAAAAATTTCCCTGGTTTGTCGCGATACAACCAGGGAAATCTAATTTGCACCTCTGACCAGCCAAGGAAAAATACACAGCATCTAAAAGCTTGTGTACAGTCAGAGATACCACGTCACACAAAAATGGGGTCATCAAGTCGGGTCACATTTATTAAAGCAAGTCGCAGGCCAAAGCTGATGTCTCTATAACAATCTAGAATTATGAGAGTATTTAGATCTTCGTGACAGCCTTGAGATCGTCTAAGCATCAGTCGGTGTCAGGCTTAAGACTCGGTCCGATTGTGTAAGTTATTGAAGTGATTTAAAAAAAATGGTGTCAGTTACTTAACTTGTGTCAAGTGCAATGATAATTTGTAGGTTTTCATATAAGCGCCAGGAATTATTGTCCTGAGGGCCGTCTATTGAAGATCTTCGTAGACACGATGATCGATTTTGGCCCCTATTCCTGAGGCCAAATCATGATGTTTATCACTCTTTGCAAATCTTAACCCATCAGTTCTCTGGCCTTTGCGAAGGTTTCAGCGACGGTTTGGTTGGGATCGACTTTGCGCCAAACGTGCTTGATTTCACCTTCAGGGGAAATCAGAAAAGAATCTCTTGAAATGCCCTCAATGGATTTTCCATCGATCTGATACTCGGTAAGGGTCGCAAGGGCAGTTGACAATTCTCGTTCAGTGTCAGCAAGCAGGGGAAAGTTTAAATTGAACTTACTGATGAACTGGTCGTGCGAGGTCAAGTCATCGGCGCTAACGCCGTAAATCTTGATGTTACTTTGTTCGAACTGCTTCATGTTATCGCGGTAGCTACAAGCTTGAATTGTGCAGCCGGGCGTATCGTCCTTTGGATAAAAATAAAGCAGTGTCCATTGACCTTTTATATCATCTGGCAAAGTTACTGTTTCTCCACCTGTTACTTTTAAAGAGACAGATGGCAAAGTCTTGCCAACTAAAGCATCACTCATAGTGTTTCCTTTTTGTGAAGTAAAATCATGCTGACAGCATGCAAGTCTAGACTGTAAAACATGGCCTTTCAAGCCTTGCTTGCTTGGAAATACCATAATAATGTATAGTGGTTTTAGAAGTTGAACATTACTGAGTTGTGAGGAGTTATGGAAGAGAAAGAGTCGCAGGAGTCTAATGAAAATACCGTTAAGCAAGCTGCTAAAGTGGGTGCAAGTAAGCTAGACGAGCAAAAAGTC
>CAZBDM010000111.1:0-2526 GCA_964490675.1 uncultured Oligoflexales bacterium | reverse complement strand
TGATATCAATGATATCATTGCAAAAGCGCTTTGTGAGGTGCCTGATGATTGGTGGGCTGATCAGCTTGATTTTGTCACACCACTTGAATACAAAGTCGAGCAAGCTCTCCAGAACCCCGATCTGCGCGAACAAATCAAATCACTTTTGGCCACTCAAACTGCCGAGGGGAGTGTCGAAGAAGCAGCTCATCAGTAGTCGTCTTTCTTGATGCGTTGGCGTTGGCGTTTTTTTTCAGAATGCCTACGCTTCTCTTCGAGTCGTTTTTTGACTGATGCAGCGTGCGGCTTGGTGGCTCTTCTTTTTTTAGGAGGGCTAGCAGCCTTTTTAAGCATGACTTTAAGTTTGTTGATGCAATCATTTTGATTGCGTTTTTGATCTCGGAAGCGGTCGCTTGTTATGATGACATCGCCGTTTTGATCAATGCGGTTTTTAAAATGATGGCGAAAGCGTGCTTTGATGGTGTCGCTGGTATTTTGAGCATGGTTGATGTTCCAGCGAAGCTCGCATTTTGTTGCGACTTTGTTGACATTTTGCCCGCCAGGCCCAGAGCTGCGGACGAACTTAAATTTTAGCTCGGCCTCTGGGATCGTGCATGATGAACTGACTTCGATCATTAACAAATGAGCTCCGTGAATACAGTGGAGGTGTCATTCTAAAGCATCTAAGCTATACTTCGTAGTCATATTTGGAGAAGTGAGATGAGCGATCGACCGGTTTATTCGACAAGTACTGGTAGTCAAAAAAAACAACAGAATAAAAAGACAGCATCTTATGTCAAAGCCGACGGTCCAAGTAAGATGCGGTTAGAGACAAAAGGGCGCGGTGGCAAGGCGGTTACTGTGATTTTTAATATGCCTTTTGAGGAAACAGAAGCAAAGACTTTGATGAAAGAGATTCAAAGCAATTTAGGTATCGGTGCTACCTTTAAAAATAGCTCGATTGAATTAAGAGGCGATGTGCGTAACAAGGTGGAGGAGATCTTTGCCAAAAAAGGGTTAAAGATGATAAGGGCGGGGGGCTGAGTCGATTTACGAGTCCGTAATTGTGAGACCGTGATTGACAGACTTTAAAAGTCCCTCTTCAGAGACCGGTTTAATCAACACAGCAATCGCTCCTAGTTCTTTAGCGATTCTGATGCGTCCATCGTTGAAGCCAGTGGCGATAACCACTGGCGGCTTACCTTTAAATTTATCTCTGACTGTTTTTAAAAGCTCTAATCCGTCGCCATTTTGCATTCTGATATCTGAAATAATAAGGTCGACTTTGTTTTCGAGAAGCAGCTCGCCTGCTTCAGTCGCATTTTTTGCTTCAATTGTAGCGAAACCTGCTTTTTCGAGGTAATGGCAATGGATTTCTCTGAGGTTTTCTTCGTCGTCAACCACCATGATGCATTTGCTAGACAATCAATACCCCTGAAGATTACGGTTCAAATATGGTCGATGCCTTAGTTTAGCAAATTCTCGTCCTCTGGTCGTGTTTAATTTACGGTTTTGTGACAATTCCAGGTGTTGTTGGTGGTTCCCCAAAGCTGATGGGCAACTTATAGCTTGAGGTCACCTTTTTGAGGCCACTGGCTCCTTTCCAGGCCGCATCATAGTTTTTGTAATTAAAATCTGGATCAATGTTCTTACAGTCAACGAAGTCTTCATTGGTGTTATAGTCTTGACAAATGCCAGCGTAAGGTTGGTTGACAAGGCCATCTCTGAGGACTCTTAGGATATATTGTTGATTTGTATCACTGGGACTAAGCGATTGTCCGCTTGAGTTGCGGAAGTCAAAGGATCCCCACAGCAGGTTTTTGTCTTTGATAGTTCTAAAGTAGAGCTCTCTGATACCGTCACCAAAGTCTTTTTCGAGATCTGCTGCTTGTTTATCAGAGTAGGTGAGCTTGGCCTCAATCAAGATAAAGTCGGGGTTCTTCTTTGCGTTTGCTAATATATAAATTGCCATACCTTCCGGTGCGCCATCTGTTTCGTCGGCATCACCTTTGATCGACATTTCTTGCATGTAACAATTGCTTGCACTTGGTGACGACTTACAATTTTCTGCAGAGGTAGGGTTTGAGTATGTGATCGATGTTGTTAAGCTTTCGCCAAGGGAGGTTAAATCAACATAAACCGATCCTTTGTCGGCTGAGACGAGGTCTAAAGCCAAAACCGCGGGTAAGCTATCTTGAGTCTTTGATGAAGAGCTGCTTCCCGCCCAGGCTCTAATATTGGCTGGATAGCGACGCGTTTCGTCATCGCCTGCAGCCGTCCAGCTACCAATGCCGTTGTTACCACTGGAAAAGTTTTGAAAGCTAATGGCAATGGTTTGGCCATTCTCGTCAAAACGAAAAGTTTCAACATTATTCGTTCTTAGAAAGCCTTCTTCACACAGGATGCTAAAAAGAAAGCCTTGGTCTTCAAGATCTGGGTTGTAGTCTCCACAAGAAAGAGTGCCATCGTTATCCCGATCTGGCTCTTCTCCATAAAGAAAGTTGCTTGCGAACGGTGTCGTGTGACAAGCGATTGCGAGAGGAGAGG
>CAZBDM010000110.1:0-10589 GCA_964490675.1 uncultured Oligoflexales bacterium | reverse complement strand
CCGTTCTTGCTCTCGATGATAACGACGGAAACCCTGCAACTGATTCACCAAACCGTTGCTTGATTAATAAGGCGTTTTCTGACCACGGACTCGCCACTCTCATTCCGAATTGCACAGATGCCCCGGCTAATTCGACTGTTTCATTATCGACCGATCTATTCATTGCACTTGAAGAGGTCAATGGAACGCAAGCAACGATTGTCGCGTCAGGAGTGAATACCGACCGACTCTATTTATGCGAAGGTACGCGTCTCGAATGTTTGGTGAGCGGCCAAAAAGACCTTAAATTTGATGTCATTGGCAAGGTCAGTGACAGGGACTTCTTCAAATCTCGAAGTCAGTTTAACATCGCCGAGCAAAAGCTCGTGACGATTGTTGCAACAGACTTCTACGGTGAGCCAAAAGCCGTCAGAACAATAAAATTTGTCACCAAGTAGTCATTAGCCAATTTCAAAAACAAGTTCTCTATGACTAGTCGACTTCTTTTTATGATGATGGCCTACCTCAATCAACCGCATTTGGTTATCGTTATCAATAAGAATAACTGTTGTTGTACGGGTTCCATAGGTCTCACTATCGAGAAAAATCGAACTCAAAAATAATTCGACTTCATGGCTAACACCTGTTTGAGGTAGCTTCTCTTGAGGAGCTTTTGTTTCATCCTTAAAGACTTCAATGAGATCAAAAACACTAAACTCGTCGTCTTTGATGAGCTTTTCAATTTGCAGCTTAGCACGTTCTGTTTTGAACCACTCCTGATTGAGTGACGTATTGCTTAAAGCGACGATCCCCTCATCGAAGGAGCAAAACTCTTGCGTAGTATTAGAGTAATAATGAACTCTATGTTGATCACCCCACAGAAGATGAAATGGATTATAGGACTCTCCCTTTGTTTCAAGGTATCCCCTCAGAGAGTCTTTATCTTTTAGACTACGAAGCGGTAAATGACCGCGCGATTTCTTCTGTGAAACGAGAGCATTTTTATCACGATGATTGGTGACAAGCGAAAACTCTCCTGCTAAATTTGCTGCCAACCAAGTACCTCCCGCCTTGTCATCCTTGCCCGCGATGACGCCCTCGTCTGGCCAATATTGCATGGCTCGCGAAGAGCGGGAGCGCTCTTCATCGCGATTATGAACAAGAATAAATGGATAAGAAGGATGGCGCTTCAGTGCGATAACACAAATACACATGAGTTATTGGTAGCCTTTAATGACAGAGTCGACGTACCTTGCCACAGTATCGTTAACTGAGTTTGAACATTCTTGTGACCTGACAGTCATGAGTCCGTTTTTACGGTACAGAGTGATTTCGGTTCTCTTGCGATCGTATACGATATATTGATTGAAGATCATAAAGACATTCACCGCAAACCCAACATCACTCTTTCCCTCAATTTCAATCGGCAAAATATTCACTTCAAAGGTCAACACCAAATCACTTTGTCCTGTTTCATTGACGAGCTTAAAGTT
Organism: uncultured Oligoflexales bacterium; assembly: GCA_964490675.1. Taxonomy (GTDB): domain Bacteria; phylum Bdellovibrionota_B; class Oligoflexia; order Oligoflexales; family JAWKNZ01; genus CAZBDM01. The sequence continues at coordinate 9,117 of CAZBDM010000110.1, read as the reverse complement.
GTTCTTCATCATTCGGTTTGCAGCCTTCATCTTTAAATCAGCGATATCCAGACCACACTTATTGTTCTCTTGATCAACTTTTATTTGTAATAAGACTTTCTTAGCTGCTGCATGAGCAGATATTGGTAAACAAAAAAGACCCAACAAAATCCCAAGCATTACTCTACTGTTCATCACAACTCCTGCTTAAATATAGTGACATATAAATTTTAAAATCTTCAGCAGGCAAATGATAGTTTTTTTTGAAATTCTGCCATGATTGATAAAATCACCTATGGTATCCTAAAGATAACGATTGTTCCGCGTGAAACACTTGGTAAAGATGAAATTATGAATTTTATTTTAAAAAAATTGAGCTATTTTAAACAAAAGCGTTTTTTATATGACATATTGATTATTTTTGTGATTATGATTGGTCTTCATTTCTGGCAAACAAAAGAGCTTCTTCCTACCGGCCATCAGGTGATTCCCGACTTCACCTTAAACAATCTTGACAACCAAGAAATCACTATCGCTTCTCACAAACAATCAATTAAGCTCCTTTATTTTTTTGCTCCCTGGTGCTCTGTCTGTAAGTTTGTCACAGGTAATGTAAACTTCATCCATTCATTTTTCTCTAAAGAACAACTAGAGGTTTATGCAATAGCCTTAAGCTATGATGAGAAGCAGGAAATTGTAGATTATGCCAAAGATAAAGACTTCAAAGTAGAAGTCTTACTAGGGAATGAAAGAGCTCATAATATGTTCCAGGTAAACGCCTTTCCGACGTTTTATTTCCTTGACCAAAAAGGCAAAGTAGCCGCACGGTCAGTCGGCTATACATCTACTTTTGGTCTTCTTATAAGAAGCTGGTATGTGCTCTTATGGGGAGGTTAAGAAGCATTCTTTATCTTTTCAAGAATTTCATTTTCTTTTCGGAGGAAGTCAAAAATATCGAGTAAAACATCTTGGCCTTCGAAAACCTGCAGTCCTGCTTCGTAACCTTTTTTTGCTTGGCTTTTACGACACCAAATCAAATAGCAGGTAAATGAATGTTTAAAAGGTTTCTCAATCTTGATGACAACATCTTGGTTTCCACCAAACTGAAAATCAGTCAGGATTCGGATTCCTCCCTCTGAAACATCAAGGATCTGCATAGAATGAGGAACATCACTATCCTTTTCATAGATACTGCCCTGAAAACGATCCTTCAAAGCATCAAAACGGGGGCTAATGCGACTATTTGCTACTACTTTTTTACTCACTTTTATCTCACCCTTTATCTATGACCTTGAAATCTCATCGAATTATTTTCGCGCTAGCTTTAGAATTTACAAATATGCTATTGTTTTCATTGGTTTTTTTAGCTTACTGAAAGAGGGAGGCTACTTATGACGACCACTTTGATCGCCGGATGCGGCTATGTCGGAACAGAGCTAGCGAAAAACCTCACTGAAAAAGGTCAAAAGGTTTATGGCTTAAAACGTCATCCCGAATCGTTACCAAGTTTTATCAGTCCCATTAAAGCCGATTTAACAACCACTATTGAGCTTCCTGACAATGTCGTTTTTGATCGAGTTATCTATGCTCTTTCAGCTGGCCAACGTACGGAAGATGCTTATCAAAACGCCTACGTAAAGGGACTTAAGAATTTAATCGGAACTCTTGAAAAGCAGAAGTCTGCCATCAAACATTTTATTTATGTCTCTAGCACAGCCGTTTATGGACAAGATAACGGAGAGTGGGTCGATGAAACATCACAGACAAATCCACAGCATTTTTCAGGTCGTATCCTTTTAGAAGGCGAAGAAACAATCCGTCATGAAAAGTTCCCCTATAGTATTATTCGCTTCGGTGGCATTTATGGACCGGGGAGGGAAAGACTCATCAAGCAGGTTTTGTCCGATCATGCGATCTTATCTGAGGGTTCAAACATTTATTCTAATCGTATACATTTATTTGATTGCGCTGCCAGTATCGCCCATCTGCTCGAGCGTCCTGGTGATGATCAGATCTATATTGGCGTTGATCATGAACCTGCAAATCTCGACGACGTTTACCGCTATATTGCAGAGCTCTTCGGTAAACAATTAAGCAGGACAACACAGCAGCAGCAATCGCGATGTCGTGGTGGCAACAAGCGTTGCTCTAATAAAAAACTATTACAAACAGCTTATCAGTTTCGCTTTCCGACTTATCGAGAAGGCTACAGTGATATGATTAAAAACTGGCAAGGATAAGATACCCGTAATTTTAAAGTTTATTACGAGCAACATACTGGTTATAGAACGTTTCTCTATACTTTCTGAACTTTGAATAGGCTTCTTTACCTTTAAGAAGCTTGCGCATCTTCGCCAGGCTTTCTCTTTCAGCAGCACGCATTTTGGCAATTCCTTGCGCCTTAAAGGCTGGGTTAATACTATCTTTCATCGTCTCGAGCCGCCTTACCAGACCCGATTCAAGGGGGATAAATTTGGCTACTACTTTGTCGGACAGCTCAAGCTGTCTTATGAAGAACCTATTGAGAGCAACGATCCATTCTTTTTGATAACCGGAGCTGAGCTTAATATTAACATAGTTGGTTGTATAAAGAACGTTGTCGGTATAGGTCGTTTTATACGTTGGCGTCTTTTTAAGTTTGAGTGTATTTTTCTTTATCCGCTCTTCTTTAATGTTATCTACATATTCCTGCGCAGCGTCTTTTTTGGCGCTTAAACCTCCAAATAAAGCATTTTTAAGGCTATTTCTAGCACCTGGAAAGGCAACAAAGATCAGGAGAATAAGAACAGGAACACCAACCCCGAGTCCAAAGCGAATCCAGAACTTCTGGACCTTTTTACGAGAGTTTGGATTGTAGTTCATCAGCTTTTCAAGTTCGCTACGCCCTGACTGAATCGGTTCGTGATTGAGAACCTTACGGACTACTTCTTTAATATCAGGGGCAATTTTCTTGATGATATTTGGGTCTTGATCACTTCTTAAGTATTGGTTTACACGCCTTGCAACGGCAACTTCGACATGGTTAGCAATTTCTACAAGTTCATGCTTACGTCGATCTTTATATTCTTTTTCTTGCTGAGCACGCCACTTTTTGAGCTCTTCTTGATCTTTAACTTTCTTCTTGGCGAGCTCCATTTCTTGTTGTTTACGGTATTCAGCCATTTCTTGATCGATACCAGCTCTTCTATCCTCGGAGTAACTATCAGCTTCTGCCCTAACTCTTTCCGCTTCTGTCTTAGCATCTTTCAACAACTCTTCAGCTTCGTTATCAATATTCGCCATGCGATGAGTTGCGTAATGGTCGGCTTCTTCTCTGATTTTCTTGTTATAAACATCTGCTTCTTTGCGAATTTCTTCAGAGTAGTTGTCAGCCTCCGCTTGAATTTGCTCACATTGTCCCTGAACCATTGCTAGATGTTCTTGGGCAAGCTCTTTGGCGTTTGACTTCGCTTCAGCGTTGATTTTCTCTGCTTCTTCGGTCAGAGAGACGGATCTCTCTTCAGCATCACTAATGATCTTCTTAGCTTCTAGCTCGGCTCGTTCATTGATCTTGTCAACGCGTTGTTTAGTCGCTTTTCTGATCTCTTCAACTTCTTCATGAGCACGATCGACAATCTCTTGAGCTTCTTGCTCGGCAGCTCTTCTCACTTCACTCGCTTTTGCCAGTGTTTGAGATTTTATTTGCTCAGCTGCATCAATCCTCTCTTGCACTTCTGTCTCGGCAGTCGCAACAATCTTAGCAGCATCAAGTTCAGCTTTTTTCTTAGCTGCCCGAGCGTCAGCGAGAATATCATTACGTTCTTTGTTAGCGGCCGTAACAATCGCTTCCGCTTCCTGCTTGGCATCATTTTTCATCTTCTCAGCTTGTTTTTGTTTTGCTGAGAGGAGGGCATTACCGTCTTGTTCAATCTTTTCGGCTTTATTTTTAGCTAGATCGATAATACGTATTGCTTCTTTTTGTGCTTTATCTTTCGACGATTCGACCTCGGCTTTGGCCTGCTCAAGATAGCGATTTGCTTCATTCTTGACTTCCGTCGCTACAGCATCAGCTTGCGCTCTAATCTTCGTCGCTTCTTTTTCAGCTTGCGCTGCCGAAGCATCAAGTTTTGCCTGAGCTTTCGCTAGCAGTTCTTGCGACTCTCGATTAAGCTCTTGAGCGGCTTTACTCGCCTCTTTTAGAATATTTTCCGCGTCAATCTCAGCACGGGCTCTAACGACCTTGCCCTCTTGCTGCTGCTCTTCTAAGTGCTTTTTAGCAGCTACAATAATATTATGTGACTCTTGATTGGCATGAGCAATTTCTTCTTTTGCTTTGTTCTGTTGTTCAGCCAGATGTTGATTGGCAGCAGTAATGATCTTCTGCGCTTCAACGTCCGCCTTGGCAATCTCCTCCTGTGCTTTATTCTTATATTCTTCTAGATGGTGATGGGCGGAATCGGTGATCTTCTTTGATTCAATTTCAGCTGATTGAATGATCGATGTAGCCTGTTTATTGGCCGTCGATCTAATGACATCTGCTTCATTTTCTCTTTCCCGTACGATTGCGTTTGCACGGATCTCTGCTTTTTCAATAATACCAGCTGCTTCTGAATTCTTCTTCTCGACAAACTCGTTAGCTTGACGCTTCAGTCGAGCGATCTCAGCCTCAGTCTTATTCTTTTCCTTTTCTAGTCTGTGAGATTCTTCTTCGACAGTCTTCTTTGACTCCGCTAATAGATTGTTCGCATCAACCTCAGCAGCAACCTTGATCTTAAGCGCCTCTTGCTCTTTAGCCTTGAACATCTCATGGGCTTTTTGACGCATGTTTTCGACATCTTCGCGAGCATCTTGCTTGAACTTTTCTATTTCATCGCGCTGTTCTTTTATCTCCCTTTCAACTTGTGCCTTGAACTGGATCGTTTCGGCTTCCGCCAGTTTCTTGGCTTTTTCTACCTGGATTTTAGTATGCTGTTCAAAAGCCTGAGCTTTGGCTTTGATATTGTTCGCTTCTTCTTCTGCCTGATCAATGATCTTACGGGCCTTTTTCTCACCACCCTCTAAGACTAATTGTGCTTTTGCTTTGAGTTCAGAAGATTGATTTTTAGCATCGATAAGTTCGCGCTTACCTTCTGCTTTCTTATCTTCAAAGTAACGTTCTGCATTAACACGCGTCGTATTTGCTTCATTTTTAGCTTCTTCAACCATGCGCACAAGCTCAGCTCGCTTCTTTTGCTGCTCTTCTTGCGCTTCTTCCTGTATCTTACGTACTTCGACTTCGATTTCTTCTTTTTGCTTACGAGCTTCGGCAACGGTGTTATAAGCATGGTCTTCAGCATTTTTCTTCTGAGTTAAGGCTTCTTCTTCAGCCTCTTTCTTGATCTTTAGGGCTTGCTGGTTAGCTTCGGCTATAATCTTCTGAGCATCTTGTTTTGTCTTTTGGCTGATACGTGAACTTCTATCTTGCGAGAGTTTAACAATTCTCGCTGCTTTTTTGATTGCCTTACTTTCTTCAGCCTTGATCTCTTCTTCGATACGAACTCTTTTATCTTCGGCAAGTTTGACGATTCTCGCCGCTTGTTTAAGAGACTTCTGTAGAGATTCTTCAGTTTCTTTTCTGGTTTTCTCTTTTAGTTCGTTGACCTTGCGATTGGCCTCTTCTTTCAGACTTTTTGCTTCAATCTCTGTTTTGATGCGTAGTTCTGTTGTTTCTCGCTCTGCTGCATCTTTCAGTTCCTGGGTTTCTTGCGTTATTTTTTGACGTAGGTCTTTAGCATAAGTATCCGCTTCTTCTTTAACTTCACGAGCTTTTAGGTTGACTTCTTGAAGTCTCTTGAAGGATTCTTTTTCTACCTCATCTTTTTTAACGCGAATTTCAACATCTGCAGCAGCTTTTAGGCCTTCAATTTCTTTCTGAGTTCTCTCTCGAAGATTTTTTACGTCACTTTCAGCCTGTTGCTTGATAACTTGCGCTTCATTTTCTATATTTTTCTTAACAATTTTTGAATCTTCGATCTTTTTGGCAATCTCTTTTTCTTGAAAGAGAAGACTTTCTTTCTTTGTATTTAGCTCGTCGAGCTCTTTGACAGTTGTCTTTCGCTGTTCATCTAGCTTACTGATCTTTTCCGTGAGATCAGCTTTTTCTCTTAAGAGAGCGTCCTTATCACGCTCAACTTGCCGCTTGGCTACAAGATTACTTTCTTGTTCTTTTCTAAGATTGGCAATCTCGGAAATAATCTCTTGCTTGATTCGCTTAGATTCTTCAACCTCCCGGCTGAACTTTTTACTCGATTCCTCAAGTTCTTTGGTATGGGACTCAAGTTTACGAAGCTTCTCACTGGCATCTCTTGCTTTTTGATCAATTTCACGACGTCTCTCGCCGGCTTCCCTAATCGCTTCTTCGACAGATTTTTTCTCCGCAAAGATGGCATTGATCTCTTTTTCTGAGTTGGCTCGCTTAGACTTCAACTCTTCCTCTACAAGATCAAGCTGTGCTTGCTTGAGAGATGCTTCCGCCTCTTTCTGCTTTAAAGAAGCAGTAAGAACGCGAAGTTCTGACTCGAGATCGTGCTTCTTTTTGTTGAGATCCGAAGTTGATTTGGCTCTTTCGGCTTTGAGTTTGTCGAGCTCAGAACGTAGTAGGTTAATCTCGTTCTGCAACTCATCTCGTTCGTTGGCTAAGTCGTGGAGAGTTGAGGTTGTGACGCTTGTGTCAGAAGAAGCGTTGGACGGTTCACCTGCTTCTGACTCATTTTGATTTTCTGAATTTTGTAATGGAGCAATATTATTTGAATTCTCCTGATCGGGCATATCAGGAGTTTTTTCATCTGATTCTTTGTTGTCGTTAGAGTTCTGCATATCTTTATTGAGAGACGTCGCCGCCGCTAGTTCAGTGTTAAATTTGTTTGAGGGATTAGTGCTCATTCGCCCTAAATTCCTACCGCCACATGCAAACCCAATTCATAAACGCAAAGTAAACTTGTCTGTGTTTCGACTGTCGTTTACTTGCCCGCCTCTTATAGAATCCTCAACAAATCAAAATTTCGGAAAGATTCTAAAACCTTTCAATTCTATCGGTTCAATGTTTTGGCCACTTAAGGGAGTACCCGATGATTAAATTTCTCAATATTATTAGTGTCTTATGGATATTTTTGAGCTTTGTTAAGGGCTTATTTTGACTTGTTAATTTGATTTTTTTTCGATTTTTCAAAAATTACCCATCCTGCCAAACAAAAAACCTCCCTAAATCCGGGAGGTTAATTTTTTAGAAAGAAATTTATTAAGTTGTTTCTTCTTTAATTAAGATGCCTTCTTTTTGGATTTAGACAGCTCATTTTGAATAGCTTGTTCAGCAAGAGCCTCGATCGGATCTTTGTGCTCATCGAACTCTTCAATATTTTCGGGAAGTGCATTGTCCGAACTTCTATGCCAAAGGATATCGAGGCAGTTCTCAAAACGATCGACGATTCTGACAAATAGTTTTTCAGCGGAGAAGAATGTGTTTAGAACTGTCATCGCAACAGATAAAATGATTCCAATGATCGATGTACTCATGGAGAAAGACACTTTGAGAAGAAAGTCATCCATTACCATTTTAGTACCTTCGACATCATTAAGATCCATAGCACCTAGTTCGGGAAGAGCTTTCATAATTCCTAGGAAAGTACCAAAGATACCACCGACAATAAATATACCTGGTAAGATGTTAAGGACATCGTTGAACATTGAGGTTGGAATTAAACCGAAAACCTTATTAAAGCACGGGTTATTTTGAAATACACTTTTGGTAAGCTCAAGGAGTTTGGGGTGCTCACCATTGTGTTTTAAAAAACGTACTTGCTTTAGAGTATCCTTAACTAGAAAAGCTGATCCGTGTTGAATAAGGAAGAGTCTGTCACTAATCGGGCCGACAAAGTCCATCTTTCTTCTTTTCATGATTGCTCTTACTTCAAAGAGTTCATAGTAAGTCTTTTCCATTAGTTTTTTAACCATAACGAAAAAAGAGGTTTGGGGTTTGTCGTTTTCTTCACTGTCCTCTACAAACTTGTGGACTCTCTTTTCAAACTCTTTTGCGAACCAACTTTCTCTACTTATGGTGAAGTAGATAAGAATTCTCAAAATGACGGCGAGAATAAAGAGCGTCAACATAGTTGGGATCAATAGGTCTGTCGCAAAGACCACAATTTTGTCGACGAGCCACTGTGCCATTTCCTGCATTGAAAACACTCCTTAGTTTTCTAAATTAAATCTGACAATAACTTTTTGATCTTTCTTACAATCAAATCTCTTACAATACTCACGTTTAGACATACCATTTTTTAGATCACGTCCCTTGATACCTTCGGCAAGGAAACTACGACCGGTTACCTTAACAAGAGGGAGAAGCTTCTTCTGATTAGGGTACTGCATTTTATTGGTGTCAAAAATATAGCTAAAGATCTGTTTTGCACGGTTATAACTCAGATCTAAGTTATATTGCACTGCTGCTCGGTTTTTTGGGTCTAAACTCTTAGGATCGACATACTTGCCTTTGTAGGTCGGTGATGCGAATCCAACGATTTCAACTGACTTGATTTTATCGGCGATTTTCTGGTTTTTAAAGAGACTCTGGGAGTAAATCGGAATGAACTGCTTGAGCATCTTTTTCATACCGCCTTTCAGTTGGGCACGCCCCGTATCAAAATATTCGTCTCCGAAGGACATCACAACGTCCCCTGTGCGAGCATCAACATTGGCTTTGATACCAGCCTTGCGCAAGGCGTTACTAATCTGTCTTGCTAGGCGCTTGCGTGCGTTTGCGGCAAACTTGGCTTCCTTGAGACTTTTTGCTAATTCTTTGTTTTGGTTTGCAAGTTTATCAGAGTATTCTTTAAACTTACTTTGGTCAGCTTTAGCCTTTTCTAATTTAGATTCATTCTCTTGGATTTTCTCATTGAGAACAGCAAGTTTGCCTTGCAGTTGTTTCGCCTGTTTAGCCATCTGTTGAGCAAACTCTTTTTCTTTTTGAGCTTTTTGTTTCGCTGATAACGTCTCTTTGGCTAGTTGTGATTCAAATTGCTTTTTCTTCTCAGCCATCTCTTGCTTGAATTTGTTGTTAAGTGACTCGACGTCTTGCTTATATTTCTGTGTGGCAGACTGCAATTCGGCTGTAAGTTTTTGACG
>CAZBDM010000109.1:447-10623 GCA_964490675.1 uncultured Oligoflexales bacterium | reverse complement strand
GGGGCAAGGTGGCTTAGGGATGGGGATACACTTATTAATTTTGGTCAATATGATTCCTTTTCGAAATCGATTTCTAGCTTAAAGCTAATCAAACTTGATAATCAGTTCAGGCCAAAGACAACCACCCTTGCATCGAAAGGGAGTTACTCGGAAGAGCACAAAAATTGGAAGCTAGAAAATGTAAAAACTCTAGCTTTTGATAAAAAAAGTACAATACAGTCCGTCAAAACAATCGAACAGTCTTTTGTGAGCCTGCCTTTTGAACCTAAAAAGCTAAAAAAGGAGCGCCGCAAACCTGATGAGATGAAGTTGGGCGAGCTATACGAACTGATTGAGGTCGGCGAAAAGCAGGGAGCTAATGTCCTCCCTCAAAGAATTGCATTCAATCTGAAGCTGGCCTATCCCTTTGCGGCTTTTGTTGTCAGTCTTATTGGCTTGCGTTTTGGGTATCGGTCAGAAAGAACAAATGAAACGGTTAAGAGCATTTTATTCGCTTTTGGCATAGGAATTAGTTACTGGCTATTTATGACAGCTGGTAAAACAATGGGAACTCGAGGAGACCTTAGTCCCGCATTTGCTGCGTGGCTGGCAAACGTCATTATTTTTTCCATTTCAGTCTTTTCGGTTTGGAGGCTTAAAAAGTCCTAGCCTAGATACTATACCCAATGAGACAATATCGTTTGACAAAATCATTGTCAGAAGGGGGCGCACATGGGACCTAAAACGGCAGTCAATCTTTTGCTGGCTTTTTTTCTTTGGGTAGGGTTTTCATTTTCTTCTCTTTTTGGAGTTGAAATAAACAGGCAGGGCTCAAGTCTTTCGCTCGAGTGGGACTATGATCAAGACATTAAGATAACTATAACCGACGAGAACAACCGAAAGTGTTATGAGCAAAGCTTCTCAAAAGAAAAGAGAAGTGTCTTCTTACCAAAAGTCAGTTCTTCTTCCGACTTGACTATTAACGTTGATGTAGCTGGTGAGGCGTTTCGTTATTATTCATCTGGTCTCGTCAACATAAGTCCACTTAAAAAACCTCAAAATGCGGTTGTAATTTATCAGCTACCGATCAGAACATGGCTGGCTAAATCAAAACAAGCAGAAAAAAGAGGTCAGCTCTATCAATTGACTGGAGAGCTTCTTTCGGAAATTAAAGACTTCGGTACAGATTATTTGTGGGTAAAAGGTGTGCTCGAAGCCGCCCACGATCCTGTCATTGATACCGATATTATAAAAGGAAATGCGGGTAGCTATTACGCGATTTATGATAGTTGGGACGTCTCTCCGCAAATAGGAAGCCTTTTAGAGTTTGAAAAACTCATAAAAAGAGCCCATCAAGTTGGCTTAAGAATTATCATTGATCTCGTGCCTAATCATACTGCTCGAAATCATAGGACTGACGTGCTTTGCAAGCAAGAAATGGATTTTGGTTTTCAAGATAAGCTAGACAGATTTTTTGATGGTGAAAACAACTATTATTATATCCAGAACGAAACCTTTCAGCCTCCTTTACAAGAAAACAAACCTGGTGCTGACGGTCAGTACGATCAAAACCCTTTCGTTAGTGGCATTCAGTTTGAAAGACCGTCGAAGGTGACCGGTAATGACATCGTTTCAGCTCGTCCTGATATAAACGATTGGTTCGAGACGGCGAAGTTAAATTATGGTTTTGACTTACAGTCACGAAAAGGCTTCTACGATCCAATTCCTAAGACTTGGAGGCAGGTTGAAGATGTTGCGAAATATTGGCTGAAGAAGGGTGTCGACGGCTTTCGAATCGATTTTGCTCATTCAGTACCTATTGAGTTTTGGCGTCACTTTGTCGAAGAAGTCAGAAAAGTCAATAAAGAGACGTTTCTTCTTGCAGAAGCTTACGAGAGTGACTTGCGCATGAAATTGCCAGGTTTTTCTTATCAAGCCATGTATGAGGCTGGTTTTGATTCTGTCTATAATTCATCTATTTATTGGGCTCTTAGAAGGCAGGCCAATGAACCTGGAAGCGGCGAATTTTTTAATCCAGCCAATCTCGTGTTTTCAAGAGACTGGGCCTCTGAATTAGGTGCTCAATTTACTCACTACATGGAAAACCATGACGAAGTTAGAGTTGCGTCGAGACACTTCGTTCTGGGTATAGAAAACAAAGATCAAAGAGCTGAGCTCGGACTTTCTTACACTGCTTTTTTAAGTTTGCTTCCGGGACATGTGCTTATTCACGGAGGCCAAGAACTTGCAGAGGATGCCAGAATTTTCGGATCATTTGCCGGTGACAATGGTCGAACATCTATTTTTGATTACGTTCATCAGCCGCAAGTTCTTAGCTGGATTAACGGCGAAAGTTCTCCTCAAGAAATTGCTTTCCGAGATAAGTATAAGAGTTTGTTGAAGTTAAAAAGCCAGCCACCTTTTCATCTCGCGAACAGCTACGTCGAGAGAAGCTTTAGAAATCTGTTTGTGACGAATGAATCAAAAGAGCAAAACAGATGGGTCGCTGCTTTCATTCGATTTGATCAGAATGAAAAGTATCTTGTCGTTGTTAATAGTGATCCATTTCGATCCCATGAGGTTGTTTTGCACTTTACAAGTCGCTCTGGAGAAGACTCTCATGGGATTTTAAGGGATCTAGGAATCATTAACGATACGAGAAGATATGTCTTTGAAGATGTTTTCCTTCGTAAAGGATGGCAGCCTAAAGATCCTGCTATAGAAGGAAGAGGTCTGCCAGGCTGGGTTCTTTATCGACCTAATAGCGTCCCGAGTGGCCTTTACCTCGGTCACCTTCCAGCGGGCTCGATACACGTCCTGAAAGTTTCAGAACTTTAAGGCCTAAAAGAGGTGTTTACCGTGTAGTAAATGTTGCGTCCATGTCTGACGGCGCTTAATAAGTCTTGATCCGCCATCTTTTTTAAGGTTCTCTTTGTCGTCGCCGTGGATATTTGGAGTTTTTTGCTAATTTGAGAACTTGTCATCGGACTACCTGCTAGTAGGTCGATGACCTCTTCTTCGCGGCTTGCTCCCTTTAAAGTCCTTCTCTTGAATTCTATTGCTTTAGAAAACAACTGAATCTCGTCTTGGTGGATTAAAATGGGAGCCATCGTATAAGGAAAAAAGCCTCTCAGTCGCATTATGGTATTTCTTATTTTTTGCTTCCATCCTTGAGCATTAACGCTCTGATTCCAGACTTCGGTCTGTAGTTTTTGGCTTGTTGTGGTGTAATCAGGTTGACAAAGTAAAAAATGCAGCAAAACGGCAAGTTGTGGATGCCGATCTAAAGATACGCGGTAGTGATTTCCAATCAAAAAGTTATTTTGATCGAGGGCCGTCAAAGAGGGGGCAAAAAAGATACGGGTCGCCCGTGCTATGAGATTTGTTTGCCACAGGTTTGTAAGCCTGGAGGAGCGTCCTTCAATAGTAGCGATCCAGCTCGATACGATCAATTTGTCTGCAAAGCTGATTTGAGTTTGTTTTGACGCAGCTCGGAGAGAACGCTCGCATGAGCTGAACTCGCCTTTGTGATAACTTCGAGCTGCTGAAACAATATGGACCGTTGCTTTAAGAGGGGTGCTACCTATTTTTGCGACATTAACTTCAAACTCGCTTATCGTTTGGTCGAGAACGTTGTCAATTTCACATGCGGCAAATTGTGACTGGATAACCCCAAGATTACCAAGTGCTTCGTGATAACGGTCTTGATAGCGTTTAGCACGTTTTACGATGTCATTAAAAATAACTTTTGCTGACGCGTAATCACCTCTGTTAAGGGTAAGTTGTCCTTCCGCGAAAAGATAATCAAGCCAATTAAAAACATTCTTTTTAAGGGTCTCACTAATCTTTGCTTTTTTGGGTGCAGCCTCCTCGTTTAAAAGCGCTGACTGGAGCATAAATCGTGAGAATGTGGATATCTCTTCAAGGGTGTTGATTCCCTTTAACTCGAAACTTTCACTTTCGATCTCAAGAAGATTTTGACTTTTAGGGATTAAGCCATCTTCCCAAAGGAGTTGTGCTTCAAGATTTAGGTAGCGTGATTTAATTCTTTCAGAATCATCCAATTTAGCAAGGTCAAGGGTTTGCTTACCAAACTTTCTTGCAAGGTGATACCTTCCAGAAGCCAGGTGCGTAAGGGCCTGCATAGATAATATCTGCAGCCTTCTAAAACTTTTATCTGAGATTGGTAAAATCTCCAAAGCACGCCGGAAGTATTCTCTTGCTTCAGCGAAATTTCCATGCTGATAGGCATCTAAACCATAAAACGTTTCACAATGGGAAAGAGGTCCGGGAAGTGAGTGAGCCTCGGCAACCTTGCGTGCTCTTTCGACGAAAGCAAATCCGCTTTTAATACGGTCACCTCCCGAGTTGTGGTAGCAAGCGGCCGCATTAAATAAGGCTTTAGCAGTTGATTCCCAGTCGCATAATGAAAAGTATAGCTCAGAAGTTGTTTCAAACAGTTCGGCAGCATGCTGATAGCGTCCTAAAAAGTATTGAATCCGGGCCATTTGTTGCAGGAGATCCGCTCTTCTCGGTGGCGAAAGGTCTTCGCTTTTGATGGCAGCATCAAGCTTTTTCGACATGTTGATAGATTTGGTTTGCTTGCCCTCTTCGGCATAGCTTGAACATATCAGAAGCTCGAGCTGCAATCTCTGGTGTGCGGAAAGGTTTGACAACCGCAGAGCTCTGTTTGCTGTTTCTCTTGAAAGGCTTGGGTGACCGCTTTCAAGATAAAGACGGGCAACGGGTGTCGCCACAATGGCAGAGGGAATAGCGGCGACGAACGAACAAATTTCTTCGCCGAGTTCTAGGTTCCAGCAAGACAAGCATCCTTTGATCAGATCTCGAAAAATTGTTGGCGAATACTGTTTGCTCTGTCTATCAGCCTTGAGAAGTTTAAAAATATCTGAAAGCGGTTTGGGATTATTGGTCGATGCCAAATCGGAACCATACCTCGAAAAAAAACTTTCCCAAGCATGCTTCGTATGGCAACCGCGCGCCAATTTAACGGCTTTTTCCCAGTTTTCCACGTTTTTACTCATAGATATATGCGTTTTCACAAGGGGGATTTTGATCTTGCGAGAGTCTACACGATTTCGCACTAAAATTCTAGATGTCTTCTCTGTTGGGCGTTTCGCCACAGATGATAAAGCACTTTCGTAGCTGGGAATTGCTAATGAGCGAATAACAAACAGTATCGTCAAAACCTGTGGTGTTTCCACCAACCTACTGTTGGTACTTGTCCACAAGGTCGTTGAAATGTTATGATTCATCGAAAGTTAATCGCATATTTACAATTCATACCCAAATCACTGAAGGTGGTAACATCGTGCAGAAACTTACTCACATGTTCATCGGTTCTTGGATAGCGAGCATTCAAGTCATTGCAGCTCTCGCTGTCGTTAGTTTTGTCGGACCCCCAACGGTTATAGCTAAGACATCAACAAAGGTAGCCGCTCTTGAGGTGAGAACCAAGATGGTAAGTTCGATTATGTGGCAGCCCCTAACGGAAGAGGAAAGCTACGTTTACCCTCCTGGTGTACCTGCTGTACTTGAAGCTGGTGATCATGCGAGAATCTTTAAAGTCGAACAGTATTTTAGTCAGCCGGTGGATGAAGACAACCTGCGGCCTGTCGTCCACGGGACCTGGGAGAGTGGAAGACAGAATCAGCTTATCTTCGATCAAGATTTGGGTGTTTGGAAAAATCATTATTTATCTATCTCAAAACCTTCATGTCGTTACATTCAGGCGAGTGCTAATAATCAGTGTCAGGTTCGTTCTATACTCGATGAACGGGCCAGTTTTGCTGAGTCTCAAGAGAGGAGCTTCCGGTGTGTCACGCAACTTGAAGTGAAAAAAGACATACCAGCAGGTACGATTACGGTAGCTTTGAGCAGAGCGGAAAGTGGTCACTCAATCATCCATCCAAATTCGGTTTTTTGGGTGATTGTTCCTGTGGATAACGCTCCCAAAATTAACGCTCCGCGTGCTACGATGCCTGTCTGTGAAGAGGCTGATCCGCAAAATCACTCTGAAGATTACGAAAGTAGACACGCAAGACTCACCCTAGAAGAAGCCAAGCGGTACGTTGTACAGATTGCTCTCGGCGGTTCATTCTCGCTCGGGTCGGGCTTCATAACCAGAGATCTCGATCGTTTTGCGGGGCTCTTTCAAAAAAACTTGCGATTTGACCGACTCTCTATGCCAGACGGCGGAGTCTTTGTTGTTTCTGTTGCGCATCTATTTCCTTCGTTATTGAGCGACGGGGTTCTCGGTGAAGATCTAATGACATTTGACGGTGATCAGTTGTCTCATCGTAGATCTTTTGACTTGCGAGTAAATGGGCAATTGATTCGAGATGCTGCTGTTCTCTATGAGCGTAATATAGAATCGGATGTTGCTCTTCTTTACTTAACTAAGAACGGTATCAAGCAAGTCATGGCTGCTTTAGAGCTTGATCATGAAGGAGACTTACTGGGTCTTGAGATGGCAACAAGTTTAAAAAGTGAGTCAATTTTTTCAGCTGTTGGGTTTCCGGCTGCTAGGAATGGGTTTCAAGTGCAAAACAATGGATACCTTCCGTCTTGTGAGATCTCAACGGATGACACTTCCAACTTCGGCGAAGTCAACAAGTTCAAAATAGAAGCAATTGGTGCTTCAACAACAGATATTGCCGAGCCTGGTATGTCCGGCGGCCCCATCTTTGACGCTCGCAATTTTGTCGTTGGCATTGCGGCTGAAAGGCCGGTCGACACCAACAGTCTCGTTGCAATCGACCTTACTTCTCTCGATCATATCCAGCTTAAAAAGCCAAGCGAGTCCTGTAGGCTGCATTTCAATCCATTCGACCGCGTACTCACTTTAGTCAACGACTCTCCAGACTGTGATTATGGGAATTTTGGTAGCCGTCGCAGTCTTGCGAAGTTATCGGGAAGGTGGAAGCTGCAAGAAATCTTGGGATATTCAGCTGAAGAATCGTTAGCAAAAGGAACTTATAAACTCACTAACGGTCACTCTATTATCAACGGTCATGCCATCATAAACGGCCAAGGAATCATCAACGGTCACGCCATAATTAAAGGCCAAAGCCTTCGTGTCACAAGAGATAACCTGGACCAAATAAACAGAGAGAAGTTGTCATGTGGTTTTCAGCTCAACCCAAACTCTTTTCGTTCTTTCGAGCCTAAGGGGATTCGGGTTTTGGAGCAGCCTGACCACCTTAAGGGCGTAAAAGGACGGCTTATCACCGGAACGCGCGATGGTATTTTTGAGTCGTTTAAGCCTGTCTATTCGATTCGAGATTTTGCAATTTGGTTGAGGCAGCACGCTGCAAATAGCCAATTTTCTTCACTTCTTTGCAGAGAACAAGAAAATTGTTATTAGCGAGCTCAGGTTTTTGGTTGTCTTTTTGAGGCTCTTCACAGCCGCTTAGGCGTTGGGCGGGCTGAGGTTGAGTCTACGGTCTTTTTGTGTTACAAAAATGATCTGTGCTGAACAGGTGGTAATTTTTCCTTGTCAGGCCGGTGCTGCTTCCAAAAAAAGCATGCAACATGGCCTTTTTTGTTGGGCCCTTGCAGGCGGCGAATGAACCGAGACACTCTCAATAAAATTCTACAGATTGTCAATAAATGCGTAACAGCACGTGGTTATGAATGTATTGAAGTTGAATGGAGTGCAGTCGAAAGGTCACTTAGGATATTTATCGATCATGAGAGTGGCGTTAATATAGATGACTGTGTCGCTGTCAACGAGATCCTCTCGGAAATGCCGGAGATTGACGAAATCGTTCCTGGTTCCTACCGAATGGAAATCAGTTCTCCTGGGATCGAAAGGCCTTTAAGGCTTGGAGAGCATTTCAAAAAGCATATAGGTCACAAGATAAAAGTGAAGTTGTCTGAGAAAGTCGACTTGAGAAAGCAGGAAAGTGGCCAACTGGTTTCAGTTGATGAGGATCGGGTAACTATCGAGACCGAACAAGGTGAGTCTTGGTCTTTTCCCATTGATCTTGTGAAAAAAGCGCATCTCGTACACGAGTGGCGCTAATTACATACTCTTTCATTTTATGAGGTAAATTATGGCTTTGTCTCAAACCTCGGGTGGCATAAGCAATTTAAGTGGAGTCATTAGTTCTGTCAGTAAAGACAAGAATTTAGACAAAACGATTATCGTCGATGCCCTAGAGCAAGCGCTTCTCCATGCTGCCAGGCGGGACTTCGGAGCTCAAGCTGACTTGGAGGCTAGTTATAACGAAGAGGCTGACGAAATCGAACTTTTCCAATTTCGAACTGTTGTCGACGAAATTGAAGATAAAGATGTCGAGATCACGCTGGAAGAAGCGAAAAAGCTCGATCCTGATACCGAGGTCGGTGATGCTCTTGGTGTTAAAATCGACACGAATAGGTTCGGGCGTATTGCAGCTCAATCCGCCAAGCAAATCATAGTTCAGAAAGTGAGGGATGCGGAACGATCAAAAATTTACGAAGAATTTAAAGATCGTATCGGTGAAATCCTTACGGGTTACGTTAGGCGTTTTGAAAGAAGCGATATTATCGTCGACCTTGGGCCTACAGAAGCTATAGTCCCCTACAAAGAGCAAATGCAAGGCGAGAGATTCCGAATCAAAGATCGTATTCAAGCTTACGTTGTCGAAATTAGACGATCATCTCGTGGTCCTCAGGTCGTCATGTCCAGGGCTCACCCAGGGTTTTTGATTCGTCTTTTTGAACAACACGTCACAGAAATATACGACGGTATCGTCACTATAGAGTCTGCTGCTAGAGATGCCGGCTTGAGATCGAAAATTGCTGTTTATTCAAAGGATTCATCAGTCGACCCGGTTGGTGCCTGTGTCGGAATGAAAGGTCAAAGGGTTCAGGCTGTTGTCCAGGAACTTAACGGCGAAAAAATTGACATCGTACCTTGGGACAAAGATCCTGCGAGACTGGTGTGTAATGCACTCGCCCCTGCTGTTGTCAGTAAAGTTATAGTCGACGATGAAAATCATGGTATGGAAGTAATTGTTGCTGAGGATCAGTTGTCTTTGGCTATCGGAAAGCGAGGCCAAAATGTTAGGCTTGCAGCCCAACTTACTGGTTGGAAACTTGATATCAAGAGTGAAGCTAAGCTTGAAGAACAGCTTGCTGGTGTTAAGACTGTCCTCGCCTCGATCGAGGGACTTGGCGATATGCACGCCGGAATCCTTGTTCACGAAGGGATTAAGTCACCGGCAGAACTTGCTGAGCTTAATGCTCGGAGTCTAAGCCGACTTCTCAACCTTGCGCCTGAAGATGCAGAAAAAGTGATCGGCGCTGCCGCCGAAAAGGCGAAAGAGTTAGCTGTCGGTGAAATCACTGATACTGACGACTACCGGGCCGAAGACGCCTCTGCGGCCCCGGTTGTTGAGGAAGAAAAAGTTGAAGACTCTGGTGAGGATGAAGAGCGCGAAAAGCGAGTTAATATCTTCCTACTACTCAGTGGTGTGGGAGAAGCTGCAGCGCATGCTCTTGCCGACGCTGGTTACGCTACGATTGGTGACATTATCGCAGATTCGGCTGATGAAGTGTCACAAAAATCTGGGCTACCTCTTGGCGTTTCTCGAACAGTGCAAATCGCTGCAGACCGTTATCTGCAAGAGCAATTGGCTTCTGAAGACGATTAATCAGGAGTTAAACATAGCGATTTGAAATGATAAGTGATAACAGAGGGACTGGTATTTATCTGTCCGTGTTAAGAGGAAAGAATGGGTCGAATCCGCGTTTACGAGCTTGCCCGAGAACTTAAAATCGAAAGCAAAGCCTTAATCAATAAATTAAAAGGCTTAGGTATCGAAGTTGCCAGCCATCAAAGTACCTTGACGAACGAGCAGGTCGCTCTTGTCAAGGGCGGCGACAGTGCGCAAGCTCCCAAGCGTAAACCTAAGGTCGTCGTGCGTCGCCGCCGAAAAGCTGCAACCACGAGTGAAGAATCAGAAACAGACGTTAAAGAAAAGCCTATTGAAGAGGCAGCTGAAAAGACAACAGTATCTTCCGAGCCGGCCGAAAAAGAAGTGGCTGAACAACCGGACGAAAAAGAGCTGCCTAAAAAAGTTGCTGCGGAAAAAGAACCAGAGATCAAGACTGAAACGGTGGCGGAACCGGCTGCAGAAGTAGAAGAACCCGTCGAAGAAGAGCCGTCTTTGAAGGTCGAAGAAAAAGTAA
>CAZBDM010000109.1:0-431 GCA_964490675.1 uncultured Oligoflexales bacterium | reverse complement strand
TAGAGCAACTCCCGAGGAGATTGAGGCGCAAAAAGCGCAAGACGAAGTACGACAAAGAACCGCTCGCCGGGAGGACAGTCGAGGAGTTCGTGTGACGGGCATCGGAGTCAACACACAGTCCGAAGTACCTCCTGAGCAAGAAGGCGAAGTTGGAAAAGGCAAGCCAAAGGTCAGAGGACAAAAAGCCAATATTGAAGAAGAAGAGAAACCTAAAGTAAAAACCGTTGCGAAAAGTAAGCGGGCCTCTCAGTCGACGAGGGATCTTCTTAACCAAATAGATTGGACCGGCCAAGAGGATCCTTATCCAGAACTAGCCGTACGCAAAAAGGTTTACACACCTAATGCAGGCAGCCGCAAAAAAGATCTGAAAAGGAGAAAGGATCTGAAATCAACCCAGATTACCACACCTCGCGCTGCCTACCGGGTTGTAA
>CAZBDM010000108.1:9463-10643 GCA_964490675.1 uncultured Oligoflexales bacterium | reverse complement strand
AGGAAGAACGAGGGTAAAAACCCTCGGTAAAGATGTAACAGGTATTTTTAGTGCTTAATTCGGTACGAACGAAGAACAGATTTGTTGGATTTCAAACGATCTTGGCGCATTCTTTCTTTGTTGGCCATGTTGCGTTTCATGATTTCTTCGAAGGTAAGCTCCGAATCATCTTTCTTTTCCTCTTCATTTCCGTTATCGAGAGTCTTACGCGTGGCAAGGTCTTTTTTCGCTTGGAAAAGTGAAACGACTTTGTTCTCATCAATTACTTTGTTCATGGGTTCTTCTCCTGCCTAAGCGACGTCCAAGAATGAAGCCAGGAATCAACCTGGTCTGGTTATTCAGATTCAAGGAGTGTGCCACCGATTTCTTACCTTAAATCACCTTTGTTTTCTTAAAAACTCCAATAGAATCATCGCATCAGAGTTTTTTTCTCTAAGGCTCACGTCTATATCGCAGGGAACAAAAGGGGCAACTGTCAAAAATATAGACGAATATCGATCGCACCTATCGCCTGGACCATACAATATTTTCTGTTCAGAATCAAAACTCTTCACAAAAACGCAATAAAATTAGAAACATGAAGTTGGCTGGCCGCCCAAATGACATGCTGGTTCTTCGCCAATTCGGCAGTCTTTGCGTTAAAATGGCAATAATTAACCAACTTCTCGAGCAAACGGGTGATCTGATGCCAAAATATCTATTTATCTCACTGATTAGCTTATATTTTTTGATGATCCCAATATCTCGCGCCAACGATGGCGCGGCAGGGCTCGATGGAGGGGACCTTAAATTCAAAGATTTAAAGGGCGTCGAGATGCTCAGAGAACTCCTCTATCTCTCGCCCGATGAGGTAAGGGTAAGTTACGTTTTTAAAAACAAAACCGCTCGCGACATCACGACATTGATATCTTTTCCTATCAGAATGGAACTCGATGGTGGCGATCTTGCTTACGATAGTCAGTCTAAAAACCCCATGGGCTTTTCAGTAAAGGTCAACGGAAAGCCGAAGAGCTTTGCAACGAAAATCCAAGATGATCAGCGAAATAATGCTGATATCTCTACAAGGCATTTGCATCACTACTGGAGACAAACCTTTCCGAAAAACGCGCAGGTAAAAATTGAGCATAGCTATAAACCTGTATACTCCATAGGTGTGGCTCATAGCATCATTCATAGGTTT
>CAZBDM010000108.1:3331-9453 GCA_964490675.1 uncultured Oligoflexales bacterium | reverse complement strand
TTTCAGAAATGTGGGATGAAGTTTTTGGGGACCCCCTTAAAAAAGAGTTCTGCGCCACCCACCAGCAAGTAGAACTGATGAAAAAAAAGCGCCTAAACTTTGTGGCGCTTAATTACATCCTGACGACAGCGCGCACTTGGGATGGTCCTATTGGTCATTTTGAGTTAATCCTTGATAAAGGTAAACAGCCTTTTCTTTTTTTGTGCACTGATTTGCATTTGGAGAAAATTGCCGGGAAGAACCAATTTAGAGCGGTAAAGAAGAATTATATTCCGAAAGAAAACCTTTCGGTTGCTTTCATGGGAAAGTGGAAGGGATAATCGTTTTTACGAGCTTTGGTGTAAAATCGTCTTCTTTTTCAGACATTTTTAAAAGAATCTCTGCCCAAAAATAGCGCATAGCTAATGATATTCAATTCGTAGTAATTGGCACAGACCTTGCTTTAAATCTGGTGATTCGGGGCAAGAGTTTACGATGAGAAAATACTATTTCATTTTAACGGCCAATTTAGCAATTTTGGGGTTACTCGCCTTTTTTTCTGGACGTAAATATCACGATCAAAGCATACAAAATCAAAAAGTGTTTTATAAGCCAATTGCTGAGTTTGAAAAAACCGAAGCTTTGATCGTTAGTGATATTCTTTTCGAAGATTATTCAAAAGCTACAGATCTTATAAAAGCCATCATTTCTGCAGGTTCACAAGTTGTCCTTATATTGGAAAAAGACTTGAACGATCTCGAAAAGATGAACTTTCTTATTTCCAAAGGTTTTAGCCAGCAAGAACGTCAGAAAATTTTGATGATTAATATCCAACATGAGAATTACTGGCTTAGAGACTTTGGGCCTTTGCCGGTCAAATTTTTCGGTTTTGGTGATTATCAACAGTTGGTCTTTTCAGGTTTTGTCTATAGAAATCAATCCAAATTAGATGACACGGTCACATATCAACTAGGGCTATTTTTGACCAAAAGTATCAATCATGTGCCGGTCATGTTCGATGGGGGTAATTTTCTCACCAATGGTGAGGATTGTTTTATTGCTGAAACAATTGATGATTCTATGCAAAACGAGACCATTAAGCGCAGTTATAAAGAGTTTGATCCGCACAAAAGACTCAAACATTTGCTTCGCTCACGGCTAGGCTGTCGTCACATTGAAGTTCTCGAAAAGTCTCCCCATGAGCATATAGATATGTTTGTGAAAGTCGTGTCTAAAGACACTGTCTTTGTTAATGAGATTGATGAGCAAACGATTGCATTTGGGAGAAAACTGGATAATTTTCCTATTGAAGGTATTTTAGAGCTAAAAGAAAACTTAGATCGTTTGGCTGCTCAACTAGCAAAAAAAATGCGTGTTGTACGTATTCCCATGCCATCACCGCATTCGTTTTTATTCAGGACTTATGCAAATGGAATCATCGTCAACAATCACATCATCATACCAAAGTACAAGATCCACCCTGATACCGGTAAGGAGTATTTTGACCGACACTTATTACCAGGCTATGAAAGAATCGTGAGAGATAGATTTCAAGAAGTAGGATTGAAAGTTGTATTTATTGAGGCTGACGAAATTATTAGGCTTGGTGGTGCACTGCATTGTGTAACAGCTCATATACCAAAATCTGAAGATGGATTCTTAAGATAAACCCTTCCATAAAAATGGAAGGGTGCAGAGAGTGACCTAGCTTATTTTTTTGCTGTCTTCTTGTATTCTTCCCAAGTACCTTGTTTTTCGCCACAAGCTGCAACGTAGCTTTGCGTTAACTTAGACTTGGAAGTTGCGGTGGGTTCGCCAGCAGATCTAACACACATTTTCTTCTTTTTTGACTTTGGTGCAAGAGCTGCTTCACCTTCGACCATACAGCACCAAACAGGACTTTTTTGAGCCTTCTTTTTTCCAGCTGAAAATCCTGTTGAAGAAACAAGAAGTAAAACACTTGATAGAGTTACTAAGACTAATTTCATTTTTCGACTCCAAAATTATTTTAAATTGAACTGCCATACCTCAAGCAGTAGAAAAACTTTCATAGTTCGTCTTGCCTAATTTTCTATTGGTGGATCCTCTGGTAGAGGTTCTTCTGGAATCGGTTCAGGATCCTGATCAATCGGGTAAGGGATCTCATCAGGAGCTGGTTCCGGCTCCGGCTCTGGCTCCGGTTCTGGTTCTGGCTCTTCGTTCAAAGGAGAACCGTTGGAATGTTGATGGATGGCTGTACCGGCTAATAACTCGTCTTCAAATATTTGAGAAAGAAAAAGTAGCGGAACAACAAGTAAACAGTATGACCATTTGAAATTTACTTTCAAAAACCGTCCTCCCATTCAGTAGGTTAATGACGGATCTTGGGTTTGCAGTTACCGGGCCAAAATTACGTAAAATGACAAATGTCTAAAAGTATTATGTCTTTTGCTTGGTCTCTAAGGGGCAGGCCAAACATGTACTTTGTCGGTGACCGAAACTTCGGTCACGGTTGTTTGAAAATCCGGACAGATTTTAAGGGTTAAATGATCTCTGTCTTCCAAGCCTAAGGAAGCAAAGAGATTTTTAACACGGGTATTTGGCAAGACTCTTGCTTAATTTACAGAGGAATGTTTGAGGTTTTTTATGAAACGATTGATTTTAATCGATGACGATAAAGACTTCTGTCAATTAACCAAAGAAGTATGCGATCAGTATGGCTTTTGTGTTGATTTTTTTCATTCGTTCAATGCTTTAAAAGAGCTTTCTAAGATCAAAAACTATGATGCTGCTATATTTGATCATTTCTTGGAGGGGACTTCTGGATTAGAACTCGCAAATCATGTCGATTACTTCTATAGTGAAATCCCAGTTTTTATCGTCACAGCTCACGCGGAAAAGCTCATCGACAAAGACTTGCCGCCTTCTGTGATTCAGCTTATTTCTAAGAATACATCGATTGAGGAAATCGTTAAGACGATCTCAAGAATCTTGGCACGTCGTGATTTTCTAGCTAAAGCTTCGCTTGATAAACGTTTTCAGTTAAGAAACTAAAAAAAATCTTTTCTATTGATTTGATATTTATCAATCAACCTATAAAGATCTGAGCGCACACGGCCAGAAAGTCTAGCCGCTTCGGAAACGTTACCTTTTGTCGCGCGCAGTATTTTCTTTAGAAAATCCTTTTCAAATTGTTCTTTCGCTTCCCGGTAGATCACTGAATCAAATTTTAAGCTGTCTTCTTTCGAAGTTTCTTGACCGTTATTCAAGATATTTGCTTGTATGTTTAACTTTCCATCGGCGGAGAGAATGACGCCTCGTTCGATTATGTTCTGCAATTCTCTAATGTTTCCCGGCCAAGAGTACTCAAGAAGTTGCTGGTAAGTATCAGTGTCGGGTTCTGCTACATTCTTTTTGTAGCGGCTGTTGAATTTTTCAACAAAATATTTAGTGAGAAGCGGGATGTCCTCTTTTCTTTGTTTCAGACTAGGAAGGTGAATAGGTAAAACGTTGATACGGTAGTAGAGATCTTCCCTAAACTTACCTTCTTTTATCAAGAGCTCGAGGTTCTTGTTTGTTGCGCAAATCACTCGCGTATGAATCTTTATCGTTTTTTCGCTGCCAATTGGTTTGATTTCTCGCTCTTGCAGAACACGCAGTAGTTTTACTTGCAGATTCAAGGGTAGGTCACCGATTTCATCTAAAAATAAGGTACCTTCTGAACAAACTTCAAAAACTCCCTTGTGGTCGTATTTAGCATCGGTGAAGGCGCCTTTTTTATGACCGAATAATTCCGACTCTAGTAAGTTGTCTGGGATCGCACCACAGTTAAGCGCTTCAAAAGAATAGCGATGGCGTTCCGAAGTCAAGTGAATCGCTCGAGCGACGACTTCCTTGCCGGTTCCAGATTCTCCTTGAATGAGAACAGTAGCGTCAACATCTTTCAATTGCATTATTTTATCAATAAGTTCTCTTGTTATTTTGCTTTGCCCAATGATGCCGAGTCTCGTTTGAATATGTGAGTCTGGGTCTAAGGCTTTCTGGCGGCTTTGTTTTAGTCTCGTGATGACTGCGTTGGTGATTTTTTCTGGATTATCTGATTTGGTGATAAATGTCGTTGCGCCTTTTTCCATGGCGTCTACTGCGACGTCTACAGATCCAAACGAGGTCATGACTATGATTTTTGAAAATGGTGACTTGTGTTGTATGTGGGGTATGAGATCGAGACCGCTTTCATCCCCCAGGTTCATATCGAGAAGAACGGCATCATGGCTGAAATATTTTAACTGCTCTATGGCACTTGTAAGGTCGTTGGCCAAGTCAACCCTGATATGTTCATGCTCAAGGAAGCTCTTTAAAAGAGCCGCCATATCATTGTCGTCTTCGACAACTAAAACTCTACTTGAAATAGCATCCTGCACAGTACCCTCACTAAAAGGCATCATATTTCACCGCATACTTAAATTGCACCGTCAATTTTTTTTAAAATACCTCGTTTTGCACGATTGGACAATGTCTCAATGTTATCAATGAGTTGTGTTGCGCTTTGCTTAGCGGGAGAGGCGGCTTCTATGTTTTCCAGTTGATTGGCAATTTTTGCGATATCTGGAAATCCGTAGTTTCCAGCCGTGCCTTTTAGACGATGACTCTCTTTCTTGAGGCTATTTAAATCCTGTTCATTGACAGCTTTTCTCATTTTGGCGATTCGATCGTCCAGTCCCGTTATAAAAGTTTCTAAAATGAGATTGATGCGTGGATCGTCCTTGAGGTTAGAAAAGAGCGGTACATGATTGTTTTTTTCTACAAATGGTGACTCTATTGTGTTTATAGCTTTGCCGCTTAAATTGGCTCGCTGAGCTAGAGAATGATAATAGCTGATTGCAGAAATAAGCGTTTCTGCTGTTATGGGTTTCGTTAAATAGCCATCGCAGCCAGATTCAAAGCATCTTTCTTGTTCACCTTTCATTGCATGAGCTGTGAGAGCGATAATCGGTACTTGATAACCCTGCTGTCTTAGATTCATTGTTGTTGTGTAGCCATCTTGCAAAGGCATTTGAACATCCATCAAGATAAGGTCATAATGGTTTTCTAATGCCTTTTTGAATCCTTCGATGCCGTTCTCTGCAATATCGACGAAGACTCCTTCAGATTCTAAATAAGTTTTGTATATTACTTGATTATCTTTACAGTCTTCGACGACTAGAATTTTTATGCCAGAGATTTGGAATTCTGGTCTGTATGTGTCTCTTTTATTACTTTCGTATTTTTTATAGTCAAAGTTTTTGAAAACTTTCGTTTGAGAAAGTGAGCCACAATCTAGCGTCAAGGAAAATTTCGATCCTACATGTGGTTTTGATTGGCTAAGTGTAAGTTCGCCTTTTATGAGTTGCGCGAGATTCCTAGACAAGGCGAGCCCAAGTCCTGTTCCGCCAAATCTTCTAGAAATTGAGGCGTCGGCTTGAAAAAATGGTTTGAAAATCCTTTTCTTTTGATTCTCATCTATGCCAATTCCAGAGTCCTCAATTTCAAAAAGTATTTTTTTGCTACCTTGTTTTTCCAACTGTTCATCAGCTAGCTTTACTGAAAGCTTTACAAATCCCGATTCAGTAAACTTAATTGCGTTTGCCAAAAGATTTAAAAGGATTTGTCGTAGTCTTTTGGGATCGGAGTTTATTTTTTCAGGAATAGATCCCAAAAACTCTACGATAAGCTGCAAGTTTTTGTTTTCTGCTTCCGAACGAAGGCATTCAACGATGTCGTAAATCAAGTCAATTAAGTGGAATTGAGTGATTTCTACTTCCAGCAATCCGGATTCAATCTTTGATAAATCAAGGAAATCATTTACTAATTCGAGAAGATGGCGACTATTATTTGAAATTGCTCTGAGTGATCTATTTTTCTCTTCATCAGAACTGTCATAATTGCCAATAAGATCGGCAAATCCTTGAATGGCTCCCAGGGGAGTGCGCATTTCATGGCTTATATTCGCAACAAGTTGGCTTTTTGCTTTATTTGCTTGTTCAGCTTGATTCTTGGCAATTTCCAGTTCTCGTTGGATAATTCTTTTTTTATGGTTGTCTTGCAAGAGGATCCAGATACTAACAACAAGGCCGATGGCTAACATTGAAGATAACACGGATAATAGGATGATCTGTAAATCGGCA
>CAZBDM010000108.1:2426-3321 GCA_964490675.1 uncultured Oligoflexales bacterium | reverse complement strand
ATCGATTTCACTAAAAGCGGTGTTTTTCGTGTTTCGCGAAAGTGCACGACCTGGATCAAAAGTCTCGGTGAGAATTTGTCCACCAATGTCAGTAATTTCAACTTTATATTTTTGTGCATACTGTTGCTTAATAGACTTAGTAAGAACCGCATCGAGGCTGATCTGTCCAATGATTGCCCCATTGACCTGGTAGTCTTCAATAATTGGGGAAATGATAGCGAGGTTATGTTGACCTTTAAATGAGATAAAAGGTTGGGATAAGACAGTAGTCTCTCTTTCTTCACTTAAATCGTATGCTGCCTGAAGCTCCTGACGGTAAAGATCTTCACTTCTTAGGGTTTCTAAATCTTTTGGATATATCCAGATTCGTTTGGATTTGGAGTTTATGACAGAGATACTTACTAGCTCTGGGTGAAGAAAACGGAACTTTTGGCTTCGCTTTTCAAAGGAAAGAGCATTAAATCGTCCTTCACTGTATTCTTCCGATAAAAATTTTAGAAATTCGATATGGCTGTTGAGAAGAGATTCTATTCGAGATGATATGCTATCCAAATCAGAATTAACGGCTTCATCCAAGCGTCTTTCTGACTGAAAAAACATGCTGCCCGCCATAAATAGAACGACAGCAATCGCTGAGATTGAAAAGAGTATCCCAGCATACAAGCGCCAATTTCTTTTTAAGAAGCTGTTAGGTGCATTTTTCAACGGTCGACTTTCTAAAAGAACCAACTATTTTAATGTGTTGCGAACAAGTTGGTGTTGGGTAGTGGAATCGATATCCGCCTTTTAAACTTTTAAATTCAACCAAATGATATTTTACTGCTAAAGTTGTTTTTTAAAAAGAAACTCTTATTTGAGCGAGAAAATCAAATGTTAGATGAGGACCTCATACAAA
>CAZBDM010000108.1:0-2416 GCA_964490675.1 uncultured Oligoflexales bacterium | reverse complement strand
AGACAGTATTTTTTTGGACTCTTCGATCTGACAAGGGCAAAGTCTGTATTAGATGCGATCGATAGGAATGAGATCCCTGAACATGTCGAGCTTATCGGCGAAGGGTTGCATTTTAAGAGCTACCGCTTTGCGGCGACAAGTGGGGAGTCTCTTGTCATGAAAGTCGCTCTTGAAGAGTTCATAAAAAGTACCGGACCTGGAGGGATCAAACGCTGGCGTGAAGGCCTCAAAAAGCTTTCAAATGCATCGATCCCACTTTTCCCCCCGACCGGGTTTGTCTCAGAAGCAGAAAGACCTGTTTTCGTGATGCCCTTTTGCCTAAAAAATCTAAAAGATATTAAATCGCATTGGCAACCGATTGAGGAAGCTAAAATGATTTTTCGACAAGAACTCAACGAACATGGCTACGAACTCGATGATTATTTACAACTTGGCTCGGTAAAAGGGGTTCCCATGATCTACGATTTCTCTGATCTTAAAAAAACCTAGCTTTTCCAACTCTTAAAGGGATTATTCTTGAGCTGAGAATTATAATACCTTCTATCGCCAGTGACTTCATCGCTGAGCCAAGCAGGCTTTTCGAAGGTTTCCTTTTCACTTTGCAGCTCAACTTCCGCTAAAATAAGACCGTCGTTGTCTCCGAAAAACTGATCAACTTCAAACGTATGCTGACCGACCTCGACGCGAGTTCGGGTCTTTTCGATCACACCTGGTTCGCAAATTTTTAAGAGCTCTTCGGCCTCACCGGGTAAAATCTCTTTTTCAAATTCAAAGCGAGTTGTACCGGACAAGTTTGATTTTCCCTTGATCGTGAGACACGCATCCTCTCCTTCGATACGCACCCTGACGGTGCGTTCTGGGTGAGAGCAAAGATAAGCTTGAACTATGCGTTTACTTTCACCTAGCTGACTGAAGTCGATACCTGGTTTAACGAGAAACTTACGTTCAATCTCCTGGCTCATCAGTTTTCCCAAGTTTATTTTTTTGTGTCGTCGATAAGCTTTTGAAAGCCTTCGAGCATGGCCGGCATACTTGACTTAGCCACTTTGTTGGTTACGGCACTTGGCACGAGACCTTTAAATTTGATTTCTAGACTGTAGGTGGCGGCAGTTTTTTCCGAGCCTTTTTCGGTCAACTGCCAACTGCCGTTGTTTTCTTTCATCAGATTAGATTCAGCTAGTTGCCACCAGATTTTGCCTGGTTTTTCCTCATACATGTCGAGAACATAATAAAAAGTTTTGATAATATTTAACTCGTATCTCACCTGGCAGGACGAGCCGGACTTCTCTGCTGGAAGGACTTCAATTTCCGTAACTCCAGGTAAATATTCAGGATATTTCTCGTACTGAATGATCCCTTCAAAGACATCTTCGACATTGCCTGCAAACACATGTTCTGTTTCTAATTTTGCCAAAACTATAGACTCCTTCCCATCTGTGTAAATTTCTTATAAACTTTAAATTAGAGCGGTAACAGGTCTCTATTCCGTTTTATATATGCTGGTAAAGTTGAAATTGAAATTGAATTGCAACACGGACGTGACTTATGAGTGAAGAAATTGAAGTTTCCATGAAAGGTCTTGTTGAATTTATCGCCAAATCGCTGGTTGATGAGGTTGATAGAATCGAAATCAACGAGATAGAAGGTAACCAAACTAATATTATTGAGCTAAAAGTGGCCAAAGAAGACATTGGTAAGGTTATTGGGCGGCAAGGTAGGACAGCAGACGCTATTCGCACCATTCTAAATTGTGCAGCTGCTAAACTTTCAAGGCGCTACATCCTTCAAATTATTGATGAATAAAAGGTAAAGCTTAAATGCAAGCCGACGCCGCATCCACGGTGCTTGTAGGTGCTTTGGAGGGGCCTCAACTGAGTGAAGCTGAGGCTCGTTTTATTCGCGATTTTTCGCCCTCCGGTCTGACTCTTTTTGCCCGCAACATCGAACAAGAACATCCCGAACAACTAAAAACACTCTGTCAAAAAATCCAAACTCTTTTACCGAACGGTTCTCCCCCGATGGTGATCGCTATCGACCAGGAAGGTGGGAGGGTCAGGCGTATAAAAAAGAACTTCCCCAACGAGGGGCCAGCACTACATCTTGCTGGAGGTGAGATATCGAGAGATGCATTGCTGTTTATCGAAGACTACGGCAAGAGGGTTGGAGAGTCATTGAGCGATAGGGGAGTAAACGTTAATTTTGCACCGGTCGTTGATGTCTTTTCTGAACCAACTAATGAGTCTATCGGTGACCGTTGTTTCGGAAAGGATCCACAAACAGTGGCTTTGCGAGCTGAGGCTTTTCTGAGAGGAATGCAAAGTTCGGGGGTGCTTGGCTGTTTGAAGCATTTTCCAGGTCAGGGAGATGCAAAAGTCGACACCCATATTGGTACTGCGACCATTGCTGTCGATTGGCA
>CAZBDM010000107.1:9607-10767 GCA_964490675.1 uncultured Oligoflexales bacterium | reverse complement strand
TTTTTTCTGCTGTTCGTTGCCATAGTAGTATAATGGCCCGGCACCCAAGCTGTTATGGGCTGCAATGGTGGCAGCTTGCGAGGCATCGATTCTGGCTAGCTCTTCAACAGCAACAATATAGGAAATATAGTCCATCCCCTGACCGCCATATTGCGGCGCAACAATCGTACCAAAAAGACCAAGCTCGCCCATTTTTTGCGTGATCTCTTCCGAAAATTTCTCCTCATGATCAAGCTTTTCGGCAACGGGAGCAATTTCCGATTCAGCAAATGACCGCACACTTTCCCGTAAAAGATTTAACTCTTCCGACTCTGAAAAATTATAACTCATATGATCCCCTCTCTTATGAATCCTCGATATCTCTCATTCGTCCTTCGCGTCCTGTGGCTCCTAGCAAGATACCTAAGTAAGATTTATAACGCCAATCACTTATTTTGCCATCAGAAAGAGCTTGCTTGATAGCGCAGCCTGGCTCATCAATATGACGACATTCCCGATACTTACACTTACCCAGATAGGGTCTCATCTCTACGAAGATCCACGTCAAGTCAACAGCGTCGTATTCGGGAATAAGAAAGCTTCTAACGCCGGGAGTATCGATGACGAACCCCCCGACTTTGAGCTTGATAAAACTTGCATAGGTTGTCGTGTGACGACCTTTATAAAAGATATCGTCTTTTTCAACTTCTTGAACAATCTCAGGCTCGAGAAGATTGACAAGCGAAGACTTACCTACTCCAGAATGACCAGAAACAAGGCTAATCTCATCTTTAAAAACATCCTCAATAGAGCTTAAATCCTCGGGATCGGTATTTTCTTCAAGATTTGACTGGACGCTTAAGACCCTATATCCAATATCGCGGTAGATTTTCACCATCTCCAAAGCTTCCTGCTTTGCTTGAGGTTTAGCTTCCAATAGGTCTTTCTTGGTTAAAATGATGATCGCTTTAAGCCCCTCAGACTCCGCCAAAGTTAAATAGCGATCGATAAGTCCCCATTTCACTTTTGGGTCTAGATAGCTAGCTATAATTACTAATTGTGTCATGTTTGCAGCAATGATGTGGAGACGATCTGGCGTCATCGGATCAAGTCTTGCGATCTTAGAAGTCCGTTTGTGGATGTGTTCGATGACGCACTGTGGGAGTTCTTCTGATACTTCG
>CAZBDM010000107.1:0-9597 GCA_964490675.1 uncultured Oligoflexales bacterium | reverse complement strand
AGCATTAAACGAACCCGGGTAACAAATCACACGATCGCCAACGGAAACGAAGTTTCTTTCTTTTCTCTCTGCTTGCAGGTACTTTCTGGCAATTGTTGCAAGCCAAACATCTCTGGTGTTGACTTCTCCTAGGGTCTTCTCCGGAGAAATGAACGCGTATCTTTTATGGACTTCCACGACTCTCGCATAAAAGCCGTCCCCTTTAAGGCTGTCCTGCCAGCCCTGTTCATCAAGCTCAAAACTCTCATCAAGCTTGCTGGCCCTTGAAGATTTACCTTTTTTAGGGCGGCGCATCTTGTCTTTCTTGGCTAGTTTTTCAAATTTTTCATTTCGCCAGTTTTTCATCGCGCACTTTATGTGTTAAGACGCGATAAGCGCCCAATACTTTTTCTAATATCAAGACTCAGGACATTCAAAGAACAGCTAAATAGCTTTTCCATTGGCGGTTCGATTTTTAGTTTACCAGTGCCATTGATATAAATATAACCTTTGGCCTTTAAGAGGTTGAGGTAGCCACCTAATTGGCTTTTTTTCAAAGTCGTATATTCACTTGTCCCTCCAAGAAGAGAGAGCCTTCTAGACATGTCTTGCCATTTACTCTCAAACTCTTCTCTGTCGACGCCATCTTCTTTACCGGCCGAGTAGAGCAGAGCGGAAGCAACCGCGTAACGCTCTGTAATATTGCTCATGATTCTCGCTATGGTATTAAGAAAAGTGAACTCTTGCGTATCGACATCTGGACGACACAACATGTCTTTTTTATCTTCTTTCTGCAAAAGACCAATTTTAATAAATTGCTCGATGTAATTTGTGACAACATCAGAAATTTCTTCTTCCTTCCATTTTAGAAAGAACTCGTCTTTAAAGAATGGATAAAACTTAAGACAAAGCTGTTTAACGTCCTCACTGGACAGTTCATCGTTGTGCTGAAAACAACCTGCGATCATCGAAGGAATACTAAACAAATGGATGTTATTGTTTCTGTAATAAGTTAAGAGAATGGCTTGATATTCGTTAACGTGAATCACATCGCCATCGGGATGTCTGAAGCGCTGAAGACCGAGGGTCTTTTCAACATATTTAACCATGTCTTTTGGTTGATCATTAGGCAACTTAATGTCTTGGTCGTAAGGCATTGCTTTCTGTACCTTTAGAAGCGCTGAAATCACCCCAATAAGATCTTCTTCTGTCATCGCCTTTTTAGGGTTAGCAAGAAGCGCAAGCGAGACAAGAGATGTTGGGCTAACGACAGCGACTCGATTGATACGAGTCATAATTTCTTTAGCAAGATCCAAAACCTTCGGGTTGTA
This sequence comes from uncultured Oligoflexales bacterium, assembly GCA_964490675.1. GTDB lineage: Bacteria > Bdellovibrionota_B > Oligoflexia > Oligoflexales > JAWKNZ01 > CAZBDM01. The sequence continues at coordinate 8,287 of CAZBDM010000107.1, read as the reverse complement.
GTCTTTTGACCAACCGGTATGGTGGTAGTCCTTTTTCCATTGATCGATTTCGGAGCCAAAAAATTCTTCGACATCAATTGGCTTACCAAATCCCACATAAGCTTTACCAAAATTTGAAAAGAGTAAACTACCCGCTTTAATCAGCTGACCAATCGATTCAGACTTTTTCTTCTTGCCACCAAGCTCTTTCATGTAGCTTGCCGCTTCCATCACTTTATCGTAAGCAGCGTAAACCGGGACAAAGACAATCGGCTTATTGTCATCACGAAGGTAACTTTCAATAACCATCGCTAACATACCTGTTTTGGGCTGTAGTAACATTCCTGTACGGCTTCTACCACCCTCCGGGAAAAACTGTAGAGGGTGACCTTTCCTCAAAAGATAATGGACGTACTCTTTAAATATCATTGAATAGAGCCGATTCCCCCTAAAGGTGCGTCGAATATAGAAAGCTCCCCCGCGTCTAAGGAGTCCTCCAACCGGCCAAAAATCAAGATTAATACCGGCTGCTGTGTGGGGCGCCATAAGCCCATGGTGGTAAACAAGGTAGTTAATAAGAAGATAATCAATGTGGCTTCGATGACAAGGTACGTAGATAATTTCTTTGGATTCGGTAATTTCGTTCAATCTTTCGAAATGACTAGACTCGATGCCTTTATAGACTTTCCTCCACATCCAACTCAATAAAATATCAAAAAATCGTAGTGCCGTGGTCGTTAGATCTGCAGCGATCTCATCTGCATATCGGTGGGCTTTAAGGGTCACTTTTTCAAGAGAAACGTTTTTTTTGTGAGCTTCGTCCTCAGATGCTTGTTGGACTGGTTTGGCACTAACGACGGTGTTGATGACTTGACTTCTTAAATATATTTCTGGGCCAAGAGTCTTTATTCTATGACGTCTGTAGTGAACCCTCAGCACTCTGACTAGTTTTTTAGTACTTTGTTCGACTCCGAGACCCTCAGAAAGAAGGTTTTTTACAGAAATCGGCTTGCCAAAATTACAAAAAACTCCGCGACCATGCGCAATAATGGTAAAGAATTTTTGGATCAGACCGGTATTTTCGTTATCTGCAAAAAGAAGTTTAAACCATGAGCTTTCTTGCTTACCAGGGTTCCTCCCCCAATAGACACTTACCGGAACTATCTGTAAGTCTTCATCACCATTTTCTACCTGTTCAACGATTTTGAGAAGTGCTGAAGGTGGTCTTTTTTTATTACCTCTTGACAAGACAAGCCCAAGCTTTTTGAGGTAAATAAAACTCGCGTTTTTATTATTCATGATCGTCTCAGGGCGATAGATCGGACGTGGCAGACCATTGACTTTACAGTGGTGATCTAGAACAAATAGATCACTATAGGTTTTTTTGCCAAGGATGTAACAAACAGGTTTATTAGGATCGAGCTTAAGAAAGTCCTTGGGTTTTTCAGGTAAATTTTTACTCCTTACCCAGACGTAGAGTATTTTTTGAATCCACCAAAAAAAGCGCATTGAGTTTAATTTAGATTTAGCCAATCTCTAAGTCCCCAATTCAATGTTATCAATCAAGCGAACGCCACCAATTTGCACTGCCGCAAGAAAAACAGGTTTGACCTGATCATCTCCTTGCCATTCACCTAGATCTTCGCGATTTCGCAACTCTGCATAATCGACTTGAGCACCATCAATAGCAGCAATGTGATCTTGAAATATGCGGCTGAGAACTTCTTTGTCTTTTTGACCTTTAAGAAAAGCCTCATCGACAATCTTTAAACCTTTATAGATCATCGCAGCTTGTTGGCGATGTTCAGAAGAAAGAAATGCGTTGCGACTACTCATCGCAAGCCCATCCGACTCTCTCACAATTTCACAACCGACTATTTGACACTCAAGATGCAGATCTTCTGTCATACGACTGACAATTCTCCACTGCTGATAGTCTTTTTTTCCCATAATACAAAAATCAGGTCGGACGATATTCAGTAGAATCGATAAAACCGTGCAAACACCTCGAAAGTGACCAGGTCGGCTAGCACCACAGAGCTGGTTTGCCATAGCTGTGTTTTCTACCCAGGTTTGAAAGCCTTGCGGGTACATTTCTCCACCTGTTGGAGAAAAGACTGTTTCAATTCCCAACGACTGCAAGGCATTGAGATCTTTCTGCAACTGTCTTGGGTAACGAGCGAAATCTTCGTTAGGGCCAAACTGCGACGGATTAACGAAGATTGAGACAATCACATGATCTGCGATTTCCTGGGCCTTTTTTACGAGGGAAAAATGCCCTTGGTGAAGCGCTCCCATAGTCGGAACAAGAGCCAGACTTTTACCTGCAAAACTCTTTCGAAGCTGCTTGAGTTCCCTAATGGAAATAATCGTTTTAGGAGCCAATGAATGATCCTTATGATAGAAGACTGTCCCTTGACCAGGTGGTGTCCTTTTCTATCCCAAATCACATGGCGAAACAATGCTCGAGGCCAAATAGCTCGCAAAAATAGCCGGGAAATTAGCCAGATAATCAAACAACAAAGGCACTACAGATAGGCTTTTCGAAAATTAGCAGGTATATTTTGATATTACCGATAGGTCAGAAGATTATTTGACTGCCCTCCTGGCAATCCGACCCGTCATGGGTCTGCACTCTAAGCAGGAATACCTGCGTTTCATCTCCGTAGAAGCCGATCCACCAGCTTCGTCCTAGTCAGCAAATATCGTTGATCGTACCGGACGATCATCCTTTCATTCGGAGCTCCAGTAAAAAACTTTATGAGTCTTGCTTTCTGGGTTTAAGATAAAAGGTGCCAATTTCGTAAATGTAAAAATTGATCAAAACGAGAAACTATAGGTAAGATTGGTAGTTACAAACTTTTTTTAGAATCTTCCAAACCATGAAAACTAATACGCCTGCGCCTTCCCTCTTTCCCCAATGATCCTAAGGGCTTACCGTTAAAGCTGATCGACACAGAAGCAGCATTGTAGATAAAAAAGTCGGCTTGTTTTTCAAACGAAAAATGGTAGATCTTTGGCTGCATATGCTCAGTCACATACTTACCACCATCGATCCTTCGACGAACTTTTACGGGCGATATGACTTCAACCGTGACCGTTTGAGTCGTTTCGATGACTGCTTTCTCACTTGTTTCGAGCATTTTTTGATTTTCTGGGATTTTAGTTGGTTTTTCCGCCATTGGCTTCACGTCAGCTTTGACAGTCACAGTTGTTGGCTGAGGGAGATCTGCAGTTTTTTCTTTTATTTTTAATGTGTTAATCACTTCACGGCTAATTTGCGGTTCACTGGGACGTTGATTGGAAGTCTTCTCTGTTCTGGCTATCTTAGATTCTTGGCTGACGTAAAGATAAGCTCCGCCAAGAAGGATGATCATCAGAACGCCGGTAGACAAAGAAAAAGTCATTGATCGCTTGAAGTAGGTTTTTCCGTCATTTTTCGCTTGGACTTGATCTTTTTCTGGACTTGCTTGCGGCACTTCTAGATCTTTTTCTTTAGCGATAACACCATGAAAACATTGATCATAAAGATCCAAAAGCGCCTCAGAATCTTGGTCGAGCTCCTGACAAATATTTTTGATAAAGCCACGACCAAAGACTTCAGCGGGAAGCTTTTGCAATTCTCCACTTTCCAGGGCTTTGATAAAGACCACCGAAATTTTTGTCGTTTCCGCCAAATCTTCGAGAGAAAAGGCACGCTCTTCGCGCATCTTCTTAAGCAGGGACGCGAGTTTTTGTCTTGGCTCGGTTTGTTTTGTCATTTGTGTCACAATTACGAGTTACCCTTAGTGACTGTTCGTCGCACCCTTTCTAAATCATGTATAATAGTAAAAGATCCACCTGAAAATGGTTAAAAAAGGGACAAAGATCATGATCAAGCACCAGTTAGATCTAAGGGAATTCCCCCAATTATCTAATGGAATTCGCTACCTATCAATTGTAAGTCTAGTCTTGACCTTGCTAGGCTGTCAAACCTTTGATGCGCAGCAGCGACAAAAAGAAGATGATGCCCTTAAAACACAACTCGCTCTTGCTGCCAACCAGCTTGATCAAGGGGCCCCAGAGCGCTCACTGTTCACTTTAAGACCTATTTATCGCATGCACCCGGACAATGCCGATCTGCTCACTCTTATGGGAATGTCCCACCTCGCCCTTGGCAACAAAGAAATGGCTCTTAAATTCTTAAGGGAGGCTTATAAAAGTAGGCCAGATGTTAAGTCTGGTTTAAACCTAAGTTCAGGATTAATCGCCGATCGGCAATACCGAAAAGCTAGAAATGTCGCACGCAAATTACTCAAACGAAAAGAGGACTACCCTTACAAAGAGCGGCTTTTTCACAACCTAGCAGTTGCCTATGAAAGGGACCGTAAGTTTAAGGGGGCAATTATCAACTACAAAAAAGCCATCGCTATCAACCCCGTTTTTTACATGTCTCTCATTCAGCTTGGAAAAATTTATCTAAACTTCGGTAACCTCAAACAGGCTGAATTGTATCTGACTAAGGCTCAAAAAAGCTGCCAAGTCTGTCTCGAGCCTGTTCAAAATCTCTCACAGCTTCTACTCAAGCAAGGCAAGAAAAATGATGCAGTGACTTTAATCAGTAACTACATTCAGATCTCTGCTGTAAAAGCCTCAGATAAGGCAAGTGCGAAAAAACTGTTAAAGTTTGCTCGCAATCACTCAGTAAATAAGACTTTACCAAAGCGCCAATTTTAACTTGTTTGAATTTAAAAACCTGTCAAACTTGAACAAGAGCTTTAAATAAGAGTCTAGGCTCCCATAGATCCTTGCTAAGGAAGAACGATGAAATTGACCGTAAATTTTTCGAGACTAATTATTGCAGCTGGACTTATCGGATTTTTACCACAAACTTCTTTTGCAGCCCCAAACCCAGAACCCCTTGAGAAAAGATACCAAGCCTTAGAAACTTTTGCTCGTGCCATCTTTTACATGGAATCGATGTATGTCGACCCGAGTAAAGTAGGACACGATGATATGGTCAATAATGCAATCAGGGGAATTGTTGAGGAGCTTGATCCTCATACTATGTTGATGCCCAAAAAAGCTTTTGAACAGCTAACCATTGATACTAAAGGAAAGTTTGGTGGCGTCGGTATTATTGTCTCCCAAGAAAGAGGCAAACTCATAGTTGTCTCACCTATTGAAGACACACCTGCAATGAAATCAGGAATTCGATCTGGTGATGAAATTGTTGCTATAGACAATGTTAAACTCTCTGATATGCAGGGTTCACAAGCTGTCGACATGATGCGTGGTGAGCCCGGATCAACCTTAAAACTCGACGTAAGGCGCAAGGGTGAAGCTGACATTTTAAGTTTTAAGCTTATTCGCGAAGTCATTAAGGTAAGATCGGTAAGAGGGCGCGACTTATCGCAGGGAATATACTATGCAAGAGTTTCTAGCTTTCAAGAGAATACGTCTGATGAACTCGAGTCGTTACTTACTAAAAGTAGAGGTGAACTGCGCGGGCTCATCCTAGATTTGCGTGACAATCCAGGCGGTCTTTTAGATCAGGCTGTTAAGATCGCCGACAAATTTATTGAAAGTGGTCTTATTGTCTCGACTCTCGGGCGAGATCCTAAACGTATTGAAAGAGAGTTTGCTAGAAAAAGAGGGACCTATATCGGCTTCCCTATGATCGTCCTTGTTAATGACGGTTCGGCAAGTGCCTCAGAAATCGTCGCGGGTGCTCTTCAAGATCACCAACGTGCTTTGATTATGGGAACACAGACATTTGGCAAGGGCAGTGTGCAAACATTGGTCACGCTGCCAAATGGTTCTGGCCTAAAATTAACCGTTGCGAGGTACTACACCCCTAAAGACCGATCAATTCAAGCCAAAGGCATCACCCCAGATATTCAAATAACCAATGATGTTGAAGCAGATAAAAGACAAAAGAAGACAAAAAAAGAGGTGGATCTTGAGGGACATATTGAAGGTAAAAACCTCAGTGATTTTTCTGAATCCGGTGGGATTTTAAAAGACATCGAAAGTTGGCCAGAACACTACAAAAGAGATCACCAACTCGTTACTTCTTTCACCTATCTTAAGGGCTGGAGTGTTCTTAACCGGATTTCGCCAAAGGGCCCCATAAAACAAAAGAGCGCCCCTGGGCAGCCAGCAAAGAAAAGTTAGTTGTAAGCTCTAAAAATGATCACGTGGTAGTTTTCATAAAAGTCGGTCACAATTTTTCTGCCGCGCGATCGACAAAATTTGGCATAGTTTCTAAATGCTGATTCTTCCTTAAAACACTTGATCAGTTGCTTGCATTCACTGCAAACCATCATTGGATTGTTGACAGCATGGAGTGAAATCGTCTCAGCACAACAAGGAAGAATACTTAAGCCCTGATCCTCACATGCAATTACCGCTTGATCGGGATTCATCTGACTTTCCACGACTTCTTGGTCTTTAGTTTCCAATTTAAAATCCCTCTTCTAAAGCAATGGTCCCTCTCATTCATCGCTACTGCAGACCTCGTAGACCTCAATTCCGAGGTTTTTTGCTAGGCAGCCTAAAAGCTCGTATCTAAGCTCTTCAAAATCTATCCCATTGCCAAGCAATTTTGACATCGATGTTACGCCCCGGTCCTTAATACCACAAGGTATGATCCTGCTAAATAATGATAATTCGTTATTAACGTTGAGTGCAATACCATGCATACTGACGCGCTTTTTGATGCGAATCCCAATCGCACATATTTTCTCATCCTCAACCCAAACCCCCGGATATTGCTGATCTCTTCGGGCTTCGATGCTGTGTCTGGCAAGCAATTCGATGACGGCTGCCTCGAGTTTTTCGACGTAATCTCTTGCACCAAAACCCCTTTTTGAGAGGTCAAGAATCGGGTAAGCGATAAGCTGACCGGGCATGTGGGCAGTAACCTCGCCACCACGTTCAGTCTGGATAACTCTGATTCCTTGCTGCTCTAACTTCACCATTGGTTCGATAAAGTGATCTGGAGATGAGTTTTTACCTAAAGTTAAGATCTCTTCATGCTCAAGCATCAGTATTGCCTCTTGATGCTTCCCTTGCAGGTATAGCGTGTGAAGCTTTGACTGCATCTCAAAGCCCTTTTCATACTCAACCCGTCCAAGTTGAAAAACCTTTACAGGCTGGCTGTTTGACATAAAAACTCCGCCGCTTCCAAATAAGCGAGAGCCTGCATCGGAGTTTTACCCCAGACGTATGCTCCATGACCCTCTAAGACAACCATTGAAGAAGAAAGATTTAGATAAGCATCAATGGTCTCAGAAAACTCCCAAATCTCATCGGGCTTTGGATTAGGTGCAATTCTGATTGATAAATTTTCAAGGTGGTCCTTAAGGCCAAAAGCTTTAATCATTTCTTGGTTAGAAAAATCGAGACGATTTCTTTTCATCGATTGTTTGACAAGCGCGGGAGGGTGAGCGTGAACAACACATTGTGCGCCTTCAACATTTAGATATATGCCTCTGTGAACGGGCATCTCTAAAGATGGTCGCGCCGCAACATTGACCACCTGTCCTGCTTCCATTCTGATGGCGACAAATCTACTCGCATCCAATTCCCCTTTGCACTCGCCGCTAGGACTTTGCCAAAGAAGACCATTTGATCCTCTCAGCGAAAAATTACCAGCCGTCCCATAAGTCCAGCCTCTCTCGTAGCAAAAACCGGCTACTTTTACGAGTTCTGCTATATAAATCTTCTCTAGAGGGGAAGGAAAGAAGTGTGTTGTTTCAATCGTCAAAAAGGCCTCCTCTCTTCAAAGCTCATTCTTCGAGAAATGAAATGTCACCGACACCTTTTCGAATCAGCTGTGGCTCACCGTCAGAAAAATCCAAAATTGTTGTTTCAAGACCCGAAAGCTCCTGCCCAAGATCAAGAACAAGATCTATGCCGTGACCGAATTTTTCCTCCACTTCATATCCATAACGTAAGGGATTCAGTTCATATGGTACAGAAGTCGTCGCAAGAGGATTACCAAACATCTCGACCAAAGCTATAACCAATTTACTTTCTGGCACTCTAATACCAACCGATTTTCGCTTATCTTTGATTTGTCTTGGCAGTGTTTTTGAGCTTTTTAATATGATTGTAAAAGGTCCTGGAAGCATTTTTTTCAAAACTCGATAAGCGTAATTATCGAAGACCGCAATTTTTGACACCATTGAAAGACTGGAACAAACTAAGCTAAAAGGCTGTTCCTTAGGGTGGTGGGGCTTAAGCCTTCTGATCTTGTCGATCGCTTTGACATTGGCAGCGTCTGCGGCGAGGCCATAGACAGTTTCGGTCGGCACGGCGACGA
>CAZBDM010000106.1:3730-10798 GCA_964490675.1 uncultured Oligoflexales bacterium | reverse complement strand
TTCGACATACTGATCAATGAGTTGTTCAAATGCGGAGTCGATACCCTCTTTACGAGGATCGATAAGATCATCGACTCTTACTTCCATGAGGTCGGAAACAGTTGGAAGTGCGAAGTTGGTATGCGGTTGCATCTGGTGACCAGTAACTTTGCCTTTACCGCAACTTATTAAAGCAAAAGCAAAAAAATATAAAATAAGTGACCTGCTGACTAACAAAATGTACTCCATTTGAGCGACCTATTTAGTGTGCGCCAGCAAAAATTGAAAAATTGTAATGATGATTCCTAGAGTTAAATATCGGCTTTAAAGGGCTGAGGTTGAGAAGATCTTGTTAATCTCTAATATCAATTGAGAAATCGAGATGAGATTCAAAAAGCTAAATGAATGCTGAACAGCCACTCACAAGCTCGGGCAGTGAATTCTGGGGATTTGTAGAGCTTCAATATCAGAGTGAAATGACTTAGCAAATCATTAAAATAATATGAAATTTTGATTTTTTTAATAAAAAATAAAATTTCTATTGATTTATATTAGAAATATCTTTAAAAGAAGTAATTGTGGTGCACTCGCACCGTCCTTTGTCCAAAGTTTCCTTTCTACCTATTGTTGTATTTCCTGTTGTTATTTTTGGAGTTGAAATTGATGAAAAGAACTATCCTATTGTCTGCACTATTGTTATCGACCGCCGTTGCTTGCACAGATGATGAAAAAACCCCTGAAGAAGCGATCGAAGTTACCAAAGAAGAAAAAGCGTCTAAACAGAACAATGATTTTAAAGTCGATGAGAATGGCAATGTCAGTTTTGAAGCAAAAATAGTCTACTTCAAATTTGACGACCACACTCTTACTGAAGAAGGCCAATCTCGCTTGATGGCACTTGCTGAGTACATGAAATCAAACCCTTCAAAGAAGTTAAAAATCCAGGGTCACTGTGACGAACGCGGTAGCCCTCAGTATAACTTAGCTCTTGGCGAAAGACGCTCAGCCTCAGTTAAGCAGTATTTGGCAACCCTTGGAGTAAGCGACAAAAACCTCGAAACCGTTAGCTACGGTGAAGAGAAACCTGCAGTTGAAGGAAACAATGAAGAAGCTTGGGCTAAAAACCGTAGGGCAACATTTGTCATAGAAGATGTCAAAGCTTAGGATAAGCGCTTAAAAAGTCTTAAAGACATCTGTAAGTGATCAAGACGGCACCTCTTTGAGGTGCTGTTTTTTTTTGAACAATAATTTCCTTCGTTGTTTTAGGCATTTATCCACTTTTTCTAAAGATAATGGGTATTTCTACCGAATTTACTTCCAGGTGTTCAGACATCTATAGCGGTTCTTGTCATTTAAGTACAAAAAATTGCCAAAATATGGGGAAAGTAATGAGACTTTTTATCCGCCTTGGAATCTTCGCTTTACTCGTAGGTTGTGGGACCGAAGTGGTCATCGAAGAAAAGCCGAAAGAAGGCACCACTACGACCAATAACGCTGAAACTAATCAACCCCCAGTCGATACCGGTGCAGACGCTGTGGCTCCACCAACCTTTGATGATGACATCAAAGGTATATTATTAGCTTCCGGATGTACTGTTAGTGGCTGCCATTTATCGCCACCGGACGACTCAAAACCAGATTTTGAAGATTACGCAAAGACTAAAGCGAAAGCGACAGCCGGAGGACTTATCACAACAGGTCATTACGGCAAGACGATAAGTGCCGAGGACAAAACAAAAATTGAAGCCTGGATCACCGCTGGTCACCCTGAAAACTCGTCCGGCTCTGATGACGGTGGCGGTAGCGGTGGCGGAACAGGCGGCGAAAGCGCTAGTTTAACTTGTACAATCGGTGAAATTTATTATGACAACTGTATCGGCGGAACCCTATTGACCGGTAAAGGCTGTACTGGATGTCATACCACAGGAAACCAAGCTCCCGATTTATCGACTTACGCTGCAACCAAAGATGTTGCAGACAATGCTGCTATGTACCCTAAGTTTGCAACTGGTCACACTGATGATCCAGCAAGAACTTGGAGCGCTCAGGAGAAAGGTTACATTGAAACTTGGATTTCTAACGATGCACCAGAAAACAACTCTGGCGGTGGAGCAGCTCTTTCTAGCTTCGCAACAGATATTATGGGACTTTTCCAGCCTAAAGGATGTCTCAACGGTAACTGCCACAACGCAGGCGGTAACAACATCATTATTACTGATTATGCCGTGACAAAAGCGGCTGCCGATACCGGTGCAGGAAACGCTCGCTATATGAACCTGGTCAACGGCATGGGTGGTTTAACATGGAATGCTGCTGAGCAGGCCGCAATTAATAAATGGATTAATGACGGCAAGCTGCCTTAAGCTTATCGGTGAAATTTAAGATCTAAAACGGACCCAAAGAGGTCCGTTTTTTTGATCTTATTTTCAAAGACTACCATTGAGCCCTATGCTTTCACGGTAAGTCATGAATAGAGAGTACAACAAACAATGCATACAACGCTGTAAATGATGTATGTTCAGGAACGCTTTTTCTAGTCGCGCACTTCGATGTCTAAGTCCAACTCATCAAAGTCGATAGAGTCGACGCTCTCATCACCCCTAAGACAAGCAATTTGAGAAGGAAAGCGAGCCTTATAAAAGCCCCAAACAGACAAGCTTCCATTGTCATAAAAGACATGTCCATCAGGAAGAATCACCTCGACAACAAAGTCAAGAGTATCAAAGTGGCGCGGACTGGAACGATAATGGAGGCCTACCGAGATCTCGGCTTTCCACGTCCATTTATCGATCGCATGAGCCTCAGTCCACTGTCGGTTATACCAATCAATCGCCTCTCCACTCCGGTGTTCTGAAGTGATTCCTTCAAGTCCGTAGATGATGTTAACTTTAGAGCCCCAAGGCAGATTTTCGTTCTTGTAAGTGATGTGAGCATCACCGTACGTGCTACTGTAATATCCACACGAGTGGTGATAGGCGCGTCCCCACACCGAAAGTTCTTCGGCAAAAACTTGCTGAAATGATGAAAAGAATAAAAAAACAGCCAGTAAATTTCTAAGCATCTCTTCCCCCAAAACTTTTTTGATCATTCTGGGAGGATGATACAAATTTTACTTAGCTAAGAATAGCTGTAACTCACTCACCGGTCTGTTTCTTCTACCAAAACTAATCTTTGATGTTAATTCAGAGATTTTTGAAGGTTTTGCTTAATCTCACTCATGCGACTTCTGTTTGCTCCGAGGTCGCTGTACCCAACCCTTGAAGCAGAGCGAAAGTGAATCAGCTTGCTTTTTTCGTCTATAAAAAATTCGACATCGTCGATAAATTTAAGAAGTGATGTCTTAAATTCGAAATGAAGGTAGTGCCTTTGTTCCTTGACCAGTGTCGCCGAGCCCATTGCATTAACCACAGCTTTGATCTGAGTCATGACGACATCCAACTCTTTGCTAAAGGGAATAGCTTGCATTTTATGGCTTTCAGAGGCTGTTTGGGTGCTGACACAGTTGGGACTGCTTGGACATTCTGTGAGCTTACCGTTTTTCACGCCTAGTTTTGGGGCAGATTTTTCGCCAAACATAAAGACAGCTCCTTAAAATCATAAATGACTGAGTGACAACCCAAGTCCGACAGCCTATAGAATTTGTTACGGCACTTCTAGGATATATTCACCGAAAATTCCGACCACTGCTTTGGCCGTTTGGCCAAAATCCCCTTGTTGATCAACGCGCAATAGGCTATCAACGGACTTTACATTCTTTGACTGCACGTTTTCATCTTTGCGGAGAATAGGTTCGTGATTTTGCGCCGCGTTCTAATACTTTGTTTTTTTTCAACCTTAACAGGCAGTTTACGGGGATCTGATCTGTATTCCAGCTATCACGATACAAAAAAAACTCCGCCCATCTACGTTGCCTACGAACCTGATATTTTACCACCTGCAGGACAATCTTTATTTGATGTCTACTACTACAGCCAGGAAGAAAAACCTCAGACCTACCTACAACTGGTTGATGGATTTGCGTCGTTTTACGGTTTGTTAGCGATACACGATGGAGTCCCGTTTGGACGCAGCCTAAAGCGCTTTGATGCTCGCAAACCACTCAAATCTCCGCGACTTTTATCTGCATTTATAGCACCACCTTTAGACGAAGAAGAGTCTCTTGATGGGCTGGCGCTTGTCGCAGAGAAGCGTAATTTTTTCGGTTTTGTTATGGGTAAACGCGATGTCGAGATCATTAGCTTCAACCACGTAGCTGGTCGCTTTGAATTTCAAATCCTCCTCGATTTTGGTACCGAAAAACAGCGGCTTGTCTACGCAAATCGAAATTTGTGCATGGCTTGCCACCAAAACGGTGGACCACTTTTTAGCAACGGCCCCTGGAACGAAACTATTTCGCGGCCTTTTATTGAAAAGGAACGTGAAGTTCATATGTTTACGCGCGTTGGCAGGGAACAGGGGCTTGATCCTGATACAACGGAGCTGATTGACTTTGATGGTATCAAAATCCGTAAGACACTTGTGAACAAAGGCGTAAGTGCAGCTAATAAAATCGATCGTGCCTCTGCATTTTCAGATCAATTGATAAAGGTCAACCGTATGTGGCGAAGCGCTTGTGAAGGTTTTTCTGACCGAGAATCATGCAGTAGAGCTCTCTTACAGTGCGGCCTACAACTCCACCTCGACCGTCATCAGGACATCGATAAAAGTTTTCTTGATGACCGCTGTGACCCGCTTATCGTTAGAAATGTTGAGAGAATGACAGAGTCAGACAGTCACTTCAAAATCTTTTATAATATCGCAAGCTTTATCCCGCATATCGAATTCGATCCCCTAGACGAAGAGGAAAACCTTAAAGAGAGTCCTGCATTCGATTGTAACGGTGAAGACTTACGACCTCTTTGCCCGCGTCAACTGCCTACGAAGGTTGGCAAAGAGTGGATGTTCACTCAATTTCCAGTCTTTCTAGGGATCCCGACAATCTTTGCTGACCGTATTCACCAAGAATTTGATCGGCGTTCGAGCAAAGCTCTTTGGCAAGAGCTTACCAGTGCTAAACTATATGGAGGACAAAGGACCGGTACAGAACAAGAATCCATCATCCTTCAACAATTTGATTGGCTAACGGAACAACTTTTAACGGCAAATCCAAAAGAGCTCGAAAGGTTTCTCAAAGCAGATGCCCTCCGCTTAGATTTATTTATTAAAATATTGGGACTCGTCAGAGCTGATCAAGAACCGGTGCTTGACTTGATCGGACATCAACAAAGACACGAGCTTTCAGAACCAATAACACCTTTCACTTTTAACGATGAACGGCAACTAGATGGAGAGCCTGACGAGCTCGTTTCTCTTCTTCTCACTTATTGTGGCGCTTGCCATCGAGCAAGTTCAATCAACTTTCTTGATGGTACTAGCTATCAAAATGTTAAACATCGCTTTCGGCGCATGGCTTATGAGTCGCTTGAGAGATTAAAATATGAAGATATCCATGCAGGTCATAGCATGCCACCACCTGCTTCCGTATTTCGAGAGCAACTTGATCTCAATCCACAAGACCGCGCCCGTATGATCGAACTTATCGATGAATTTAATCAGTGACCTTATAAGTCTTTGACCTCTACCGATCCCTTGGCATAACCTAGTTATGTTTTAAAGGCCTCGAAAGAGTTATCTACCGACTTACGACTCGGAATCGAATATGCAAGTTTGGATCGACGCAGATGCCTGCCCTCAGGCAGTAAAAGAAATCATCTATAAAGCCTCGGAAAAGCGTCAGGTAAAAGTAACGCTTGTTGCTAATGCCTTTCAGCGCATTCCACAATCACCCTTAATCGAGCTCATTGTTGTTGAGAAAGGATTTGATAAGGCTGATCAGCACATAGAAGATCATGCGGATGCTAATGATATAGCGATTACCGCTGATGTCATATTGGCAGCAGCGCTAGTCGACAAGGGAATGGTCGTCATTAACCCACGGGGTTTTATCTATACGGAAGAGAATTGCCGGGAGGCACTTGCCATGCGTAATTTAATGAGTGAACTACGCACGCCTGGCAATGATTCGATCGGGGGACCGCGGGCTTACTCACAAAAAGACAAGTTTCAGTTTGCTAATAGTTTTGACCGTCAGCTTACCTTGAAACTCAACGGTCATTGAACAACTTAGCCCTGTTATGCCCACAAGTCGTAGCCTTGCTCGGGCACCTCAATAGTCGATCATGAAAAACGCCTTAGATCAAGGCGTCGGGGCGATCGTGACGCAGAGAGTAGATATGGTACGGCAAGGAGCAATCGACGAACACAACGCAGGGATTAGGCATTTTGGACGCTCGACTCAATAATGATTCCCGAGCTTCGTTTGCCTCGCCGGCCATGAGATAGTCATTTCACCCTCAGGTCACTAGCTTGAAGCCTATTTCTTATTGTTTTTGTAGATTGAATCGTCAACCGGAATCCCGGCTCTCATCAAAGACCGAAAGCCACCGATGTTGTAAACCGTGTAGCCTTGTTTTGACAGCATCACCCTCAGCCCTTCGGAACGGTAACCCGATGCGCAATAAGCGTAAATCGGTTTATCTTTCGGTAGCGTCTTTAGTAGCGACTGGTATTTGGCGGAGTTACTGCTGATCTCAGAAGTGGCGATCCACTGGGCTCCTTCGACATGCCCGCCGCTGAGCTCGGAAAGCTCTCTCACATCCAAGATAACCGCTTTGCATTCTTTGGCTAATTTGTGAATATCTTTTGGTCGCAAGTTTTTCTCTCCGTAAAGAGGACCTTGAACGAAAGCCAAAAAAGTCATTATGATAAGAGTTATTGATCTGGTCATTCCTCTTCCTTATTCATCAGACAAATCGCGATGGTTTTACAGTAACCATTACAATCAGCCAATGAAAATCATCAATCTCCTCATCGAGCCTCCTGACGGACGACAAGATGTTTGTGACGACCATCGATCACAATAGGATCTTGACTAGGCAGGTACTGCACTTCGGGCTCTGACAAAACAAAACTCAGCACAAAATAAGCTAAAGACACGGTACCAAAGGACAGAACCGCCGCGAAAAGAGTTAATGCCCTGACGAGACCCAC
>CAZBDM010000106.1:0-3720 GCA_964490675.1 uncultured Oligoflexales bacterium | reverse complement strand
AACAAACTCCAAGGATTCTCTTGCTGCGATGCTCGCCTGGTTGGTCTTCCCTTGGTAAAGCAAAGGCCAAGACGATGTAAGCTAAAACCCCTGTTCCAAAAAGAAGCACCATTGCCATCCAAATGAACCGAATCAACCATGGGTCTTTGTTAAATTTCTTTGCCATGCCGCTACAAACGCCGGCAATCATCCGATCTTTTGGTCTTACCCATGTTAGTTCTTGCATAATTTCATCTCCCGATTACATATCAATACATAAAGATATATACACTATCGGATAATGTATTGCAAGATTAAGCTTTAATGCATATGATAATGAATTATGGCTACTCGAAGGAAGAACAATGAAAAGAATTAGCCTCATGCTGCGTCAGGACCAATATCAGCTCATCAACAAAAAAGGCATAAATCTTAGTGGTTTAGTCAGAGACCTGATCGACGATCACTTCAGCGAAAACGTCGTTACGGTTAGCGTTAGCGAAGAAACCAAGACACTCTACGAGAAAATTGTCTCCAATACCGGGTGTCAGGACAAAGAACTGGAAGTACATTTGAGAAAAGCACTTAAAGACCTGCTATCCGAGAAGATCGACCAGATGTCAAAACTGCAAAGATCCCTCTAGGTTCCGCCAAATCATTAAAATCACTCCGCTTTTCAACCAAATCACTTGGCACCATTAAGCCCAATGAATTCGCGTCGATAACCCTTTAGAATACAAATGCGCAAAAGGGTGTCGAAAATGGACATAAAAAATTTCTATCAAGATTCCATTCAAGCATTTAATCAGCCGGAAGCTTTTTTCAAAGGACCGTTTCAAGCAATTGCCCTTAAAGACATGGGGATTTTGATCGCAGTCTTTTTTGTCCTTTCACAACTGCTCACCCATGTGCGAGTTTTTATCTCTACAGGACATTTAAGCATTGGCGTTGTTGCCTTGGTCATCGCGGTCGCTTCCATTGCCATTGGTGTGGCAGTCATGGCTGGACTCCTTTGGGCAGTTGGTCATTTTATCTTCAAAATGCAGAAAGACTTCATGAGTGCCTTAAAGCTGGTGCTTTTTGTGACCGCACTCGTTTATCCCATCACCGCTGTTAGCGTCGTATTACCAGGAATAGTTGCTTCAGTTCTGTCACTGGTGACCGGCGTCGGTTTCATTTACTTAATGTATCTCGGTTGCATTCATTTTCTCGAACTCCAGAAGAAAACCGCGATTCTCACAATGGCAATCGCTTGGGGTCCTCTCATGGTCTTAGGTATCCTCGTGTCGGTCCTTGGTGGGTCGGCAGCCAATCAAGACCACATCGATCAACTTGCAAAAAACCAAGCCGCTCTGCAGCAGCTCGAAAATCTAAACACTAAAACAAAAGGCAAAATCAACAGTAAGACAGCCTTGAAAAACGCTAAACAGTCAATCAAAAACGCTAAAAACATCAATGCGGACATGCTGGACTCAGCACCAGCTGGTGATTCCGTTGTCATGCAGAAAGGTCAGTCTTTTACATACGTACTAGTCGAAAAGAAAGGTAAGAAACAATCAAAATCGGTCATCAAGGTCGGTTATACAGCAACAAAAAAAGGCGCACCCTATGCTTATTTGATTGCCAAGCGCGGCAACAGCAAAAAAACCTTTAAGGCCGCTGTGTCAGGCGATGCCAGCGGTGACTCTGTTATAGCTGGTTTAAAACAAGCTTATGACAAGAGTAACAAAACAACCCGTACAAAATTTGCTTGGGTCGACCAGCACTTTCTCAGCCAGATCGCAAACAAGCAAAAGATCAGAGAGCAAGCAGCACTGGCGAAACTCGACGAAGCACAATTGACCGCTAATCAGAAACTTCGGGCGAGACAACTAAACGTTAAGCAGGTCACCTATAAGAAGCGCCAGGCAACTTTAGTCACAACGCAGCAAAAAGGTAGTCGTACCCGCTACGTTTTCGATGATAGCTTGGCTCTTTCGACGCTAATGTCAGAAACCAAGTACGGTGATACGACTGTTAAACTCGCCCTGGCGAAATGGAAATAGTCGAGTAAATTAAACTTCCAAATTTCACTTAAACTTCCTATAATATCATCAAGCTGTGGTTTTTTCTGTCACATACTTGAGGTTGTCTATGTTGCTCAAAGCCCTATTGTCCTTTCTCCTTTTCTTTCCATCAATTGCTTCAGCCGAAAAAATGAGTCATGGAGCCCACGTTCACGGTGCTGTAGCCCTCGATATTGCCGTCGAAGGAAATCAGCTTCTCATTATGATGAAGTCAGCCTCAGACTCGATTCTCGGCTTTGAGCGCAAAGAAAAAACAAAGGCAGAAAAAGCTAAGATTAAAAAAGAGAAAAACCTTTGGTTAAAAGATAACAGCAAACTCTTCAAGACGACAGCAGAGCTTGGTTGCAAAATCGCAAAAAAAAGCTGGAAAATTGAACGTCAATCCGTGACTCACAGTGAAGTCGTTGGTGAGCTTCAGTACAAATGTGACAAAGCCCTTAATGGTAGTGTGTTGAAGGTGATGATTAAGAGCATCTATCCTAAAACCGAAAAAATCTCGATCCAAATGATCAAAGCTGACGGTAGCGTTTTAGAAAAAACCGAAACAAATGCAGAATTTGAATTGACCCTTTAAAGGATTCACATATGAAAATGAAAGCATTGGCTGTTCTATGCTTCCTAGGACTCGCAGCCTGCTCCCACAGTGGTCACAATCATAGCCTCACTTCCGGAGATATAAACGTAGACCATAGCAACTGGCAGCAACAACATTCGAAAATGCGTGGTGAACACGAATATAAGCAGCGTCAGCATAAACATGCTCTGGAGTCTTTAAAATGGCTTGAAAGTCATATCAAAAAACACATGGCTGCCATCACGGCTCACGAGAAGATTATTGCGGAACACGAAAAACACATCGCAAAACATAAAAAAGCTGGCTCATCAGGAATACAAATGAAAAAGCTTCACTTGCAAATGGCTCGACAACACAAGGAGATGCTCGACAAACACCAACATCTCCTCGAGGATCATGAGAAGGTCGAAGCTATCATTAAACGCATTGATGAATTAAAAAAAGAGCTCGCAACTCACAAACACGATCACTGATGACCCCTTCTACATCAGTCACGGTGTGACTCATTAAGAATCTCATGAACAGGACCACCAACATTTAATGTCGCAAAGGTTTTGGTCAACCTGATGATCTTTTCTCCTGAGCTCATTGTCGACAACACGATTGAGCCAATGCTTCGCATCCAAACAGGCAAGCCTGGCCATCTCAAACCCTAAGATCGAACATCCAGGGACGCTTAACTGATTGTTTTTATTCACTACTTTAAAATATATACAGTTCCATCTTCCAAATTTGCCCAGGTTCACTATTATAGGCGGACTTCGCTGTCGTTTAAGGACCCCGTTTTGAGCCTTTTGATCAAACAAATCACCATTCCTGTAACCCAAAAAGATCCCGATGATCAGTTGAGAGACTGCATCGCCAACACACTTGGCGTACCTACTGAGATACTCAAATCAATCACCATTAAGAAGAAGTCGCTCGACGCTCGCAAAAAAAGCAACATCGTCTTTCATTACCGCGTTGAAATCGATGTCGAAAACGAACCTCTCGTGCTCAAGAACAATCAAAGCATCTGTCAAAAAATAGAATCGAAAAGCGCTTTTCACCCATTAGAGAACATACAAATACAAGGCAAAGAGGCCCGCACCCGCCCAGTAA
>CAZBDM010000105.1:4707-10799 GCA_964490675.1 uncultured Oligoflexales bacterium | reverse complement strand
CGTAATGAATGCCTTTAACCACAAGGGGAAAAACCCCTTAATGCAACAGCATTGTTTCTATGGGGTGTATAAAGATTTTACGCTTTCTATGGCGTTTAGACGTTGGTACGATTGAGCAAAAATGATAACGATCTTTAAGGTGTCGAAATAACAACGAAATATATTCTGGCTGATATTCAAAGCCTGGTTCACATCTTGCTGTCGTAAAGACGTGGCAATCCCTTTGCCGCTTCTCGAGATCTTCTCGCTTAACCCCACTCTCTCATCCTTCTTTTCTTTTTCTGGAGATGCTCCCATGCGTTTGCTCAAAGCTACTCTCAATTGTTTAATGATCTTGTCACTGTCCTCTTGCGGTGATCTCGGACTCGATTCGATTGGAATCGGGGATGCGGGTGGAGGCGGAGGAGGCGGCGAAGCGCCCTCTAAAGAAGAAGAAAACAAAGAAGATCTGCGCGAGTATCATGTCGGTAACATGCTGATGAAAAGAGTGCCCTTTTTTCTCAACAACGATAATTTACCAAACTATGAAATCGAATATGCTTTTATGAACTCGCGAGGTCATTTCATTATTCCCGTGCGCAATAGTACTGGCAAGAATGTTTGTCAGGTTGTCTTGAAGTCGGTAGAGGTACAGGACCGCTTTTTTGAACCCCTGGGTGTTTACCAAGGAGGACGGCTTAATGGTTCGGTTTTAAGATCTGAGTTAGGATCTCAACACAGTACCTGCCTAAGGAATGGAGAGAAGGGATACTTTATTGGCTTTCAACATAAAAACATCGCCCGGGTGGCTCGTTTAGAAAGCCGGGGCCTTGCTGCTGAAGAACAAAACTATTCTGATCCAAGCGGATCAATCACCACTTCATCCTCGTTGAGTGATGGTGTTATTGAAGTAAATGTCAAAAACAACGGTAATAACCCTGTACAGTTTGATCGTCAAATCCCGGTGATCTTTTTCGATGGTGACGGAGATCCTTTCGACTGGAGTGTTGCTTACTTCGATAATGACAATAACATTCTCGAACCAGGCAAAGAGATCACTGTGAGAGAGCGCCTTGGGACGTCAAAAGAGTATGATCCTAGTAGTATTCAGGCTTACGTGACGTTTTTGGATTTGAAAAAAAGTGATGATAAATAATTTGATTTCAGTGTTTTTTGAAACGCGTCATTTTTAGAGGGCCTCTCCCATCAAATTCTCATCTTTGTTTTTGTACGATTTATTGTGTCGTCAACATGGCTTCTGAGCGCAGTGTCGCATCCTCCCCAATGGATTTTCGACTCAGATGGTTTCCTCAAAGTTAAAGGGCTTCGTATCTTACGAAGCCCTTTTATATTTGGGGAGAAGACATATGTTGTCTTTGTGTCCTCAGTAGCATCAGGCTACTGTCTTAACTTGTTGTTGAGTTTTATTTCTTGCTTTAACGTTTTTAACATACTCAAGAACTTTCTTCGAAACGATCGGAGTGATACCGAGAAGAACAAAAGATCCAAGAAGGCCAGGTGACATGACATCGGCGAGACTACTGATTTGGCTAAGCTGAGTGCCGGCGTTGACATAAACGGCTGTCCCAAAGAGCATACCAACTTGACTGACAACAAAGAACTTCCAAGTCTTTATGCTTGTTAACCCCATGCTTAGATTGATCACGAAGAAGGGAACGATGGGAACAAGACGCAATGAAAAGAGAAAGAAGTCGCTATCTTTTTCGATGCCATCGTTTATAGTCTTAAGTTTATCGCCAAATTTACGCTCGACAAAGTCGCGCATAAGAAACCGCGCCAGTAAAAACGCAATAGTCGCCCCGACAGTACTCGCTACGGAAACAAGCGCGGTTCCCAGTGCAAGGCCGAAAATAGCGCCGCCTGCTAAGGTCAAAACAGTTGCTCCTGGAAAAGATGCGGCAGTTGCGATGATATAAATAGCTAAGTATAGGAAAATCGTCAGAGCGGTGTTTTCTTGGTAGAAGCCTTCAAATGCAGCTTGCTGCGACTTGAGATAATCTAAAGTCAGGTATTGACCGAGGTCGAAGTAAAAGAATGAAACAATAAGTACGCTGACCGCGGCTAATAGTACGAGTTTTGCTTTGAGACTCTTCATGACACTTTTCCTTTAAAATCGGTTCCCCGTTGAGAGGTGGTTATTGTCTTCACTTGGGGATTCGTCTTTTAAAAGAGGACGGTTACATTTTTTTAAGGGATAGAATTGCTATATATCCGGGGTCCGAAACTTTTTGAAAATAGTCCTTAATATCAACGGTTTCTATGGGATCGCTCTGACTAGAAGTAATGAAACAGAGACCAGCTGTAGCTTGTTGACTCTATTGAGTTTTCTGCTGTGATATGGGTCTCCCATTGGTCGCTAAGATTGGCAGCAAATGTTGCTGCATAGTAATCCCGATATTCATTTATTTGACTCATGCGCCATCCGGAGAATGCTTCTACAATCAGTCTCATATCTGGGGTTAACTTAAAAATACTGCCGATCTCACCGCCGACTCCAGCAAACCAGCGTTTGTCTGTCTGTCCATCGTGTCCGAGAGAAGCAATGGGCATGGCCCAACCGACGATACGGCGATGACTTAAGTTAAAGGCAAGTCCGGCTCCACCGTTGATAGACTGTTCGTAACATCGGAAGCTTCTTTCAAAACAACCAGGTGTGCGGTTTGTACCAAGATTTAATTTCCAGGCAAATGGTGAAACAAGCGGACGTGCTTGTTTGACACTAAGAATTTCAATAAAAGAAAAGCGCTCAAAAAAGTACTGTTCACTTTCCTGATCATAAAGAAACTGGGTGCGACCCATTAAAATACTGAGTTCTTCGGTATAGCCAAGAGGTTTAGCCTTGTAATCATGAAGGGTCGGGCGCCATTCAAAAAGACCAAAGCCTCCTCGTCCCTGAAACACACCTGCGCTTAACCCAACCCGAGCTGTCTTATGACCTCTATCTGGTTGTTCATGAACAGGCGTAAAGTCAATCGACTGGCTTTTGACCTTAAGACGTGCCCGGTTCCTCAGGACCTTTATTTGAAGCTCCTGATATCTTTGCGGAAGCTTTTCACCCGCAAGCTCTTCTTGAAAGTCAATAAATGCCAGCACGGCATCGAGGATTTTGGCTTTAGATGGGGGTTGTCGATTTTGGTAAGATTTACGGCTTATCGTCTCACCATTACTATTTACGATATCTTTAGCGATCTGTTTTTCTGGCTGATCGAGGATCTGAAAACGGTAGCCGTATCGGCTTTGGCTGGAAGGGCGGTAACGAACCGTTCTGACTAAGTCAGGGGTCTCGGCAACAGCTCTCACAGTATCGCTCGGATTGACAAAGAAATAAAACGAGCTGGTAAAGTCAAAGTTCGGGTCAGCTAAATGAAGAAGGTGCAGGAGAATATAGGAACAGTTCTCATCGAGGTAATAGTAGTCTATGAAATGAGGGCCGAGCTCCCAAACGCTGAATAAGATTCTTTTGATTTGGGTTTTACTAAGATTGAGTTCGTATTCCCAAAGATCGCGACTTTCGCTGTTATTGTATTCTTGTATCTTTATGTAATATCGCATCACCCCAAAAGTCCCCTTAAACAGGCCTGTGAGGCCCATTAAAGGGTAGATCAGGGGGTTGGTGGTCGTTGGGTTTGCTGCGTAGTTTATGGCGTTATCAAGCAGCGGTGAGGAATCTTCTTCGTTCTTGTGGCGATGCACCCGGAGAAGTGTATGTCCCATCATCGATGCGGGGTTATCGATGTAATAAGATGAAAAGACTAAAGACAGGCGTTCGCCTCCCATCATATCCATCCAAGATTTTTGACCGGGGCATTTGGGGGAGGGCCATTGACTACTGGTGACTTTCAAGCTTGTTTTTAGCCAGCGGTACCTTGCTGGATAACGGCAGAAAACATTCTCATCTTCTTTGTCTGGATTTTGATTGAGGCTGAGCTGCCTAATCGTCTCTTCTATCTCCGCTTGTGGATCAGTCTTCCCTTCTTCACTTAGAAAGAAAGTGGGGCTATCGATAAGGCTTTTGTAGCCGAAAAAGTGAGGTTGATAGTAAACGATGCGCTTCCAGAAAGGATGCTCGTGGAGATTAAGCTTTCTTGAACGTAAAACAAGCTCTTCAGCCAATTGTGAAGAGCTTGCGTATAGACTATTAAGATTCGGGCAACCAACGCTCGTCAAAAAGACGACGAGCATCAAGAGTTTCAGCACTTAAATGGTCCTTTGGCACTTTCCAGAAAGTCTTGCGTGGTAGCGATTCAAGACGCCATCAGGAGAACGGTCTTGGAAAAGTTCGCCATAATGTGCCTGAGACACTTGAGCGAGCATTTCGTGGTCGCAACCAAGAAGTTCCGCGAAAGCATGAAGGTTGTCACCGCTTCCTTGGGCAGCTTCGACACTAAGACTAGCGACATTAGCTTGCATAAAGACTTTTTGCTCCATCGCTGTCTGAGCACCAGAGGCGGTACAGTTGGAAGTACCGGTTGTGATACCGAAAGACTGACTGTAAGAGGAACCGTTAGTTGTAGCAGCGAGAACCTGCATAATATTGTTGTCCCTGATGAGCATTGAGCCAAGTCCGCAACCCGCCATTCCGTAAGGCATAACGTAGGAACTCTCGGCCTTTTTTCTCTTCTTTTTTTTCTTCTTTTTTCTCTTCTTTGCTAGTGCATCAGTTGCAGCAAGCGCGAACATAAGCGTGAAAAGTACAATCAAAAATTTTTTCATCTCAAAATCTCCCTCAGATAAGCGCTTTGCAACCGCTGTTTAGAACTTTATCTTCGCGCATGACATTTTTTGTGGCTTCCAGTACAGCCAGCGAGCCTGGTGCAGAAAAGATTCTGTCAAACTGTTGCTGAGTTGCTGAAGTGAATTGGCCGAAGTGCTGAGCGTTGCAGCCGAGGACCTCAGAATAGGCCTTCAAAGTTTGACCTTGCCCTTGCGCCATTTCGCGGTAAAGAGTGTTGAGATTGTTTGCGATAAAATGCTGTTGCTCTTCTAGTTGAGCTGCCTTCCCAGCAGGCATGCAGTTCGATGTTCCGGTAGTGATGCCAAAAGACTGGCTGTAACTAGAGCCGTTTGTTGTTGCGGCGAAAACTTGGACAAAACCGTCGTCAGAGCCGAGTAACACAGAGCCTAGTCCACATCCTGCCATACCATATGGCTTCGCGCTTGCAGTAGCTGCGAAAGCAAGAGCAGCAAGACTTCCTAAAAGCAGCAGTCGCTTCATTCCAACCTCCAAAAGGATTAATCATTCAGTATTAGATTTTTATAAGGGTAGGTTATAGAAAAGTCAAAATTAATTTCAGCTGCCAGACTAAGAAGTTACATTCATAAGGTGGACTTCAAAGACGAGCGAGGTGTTGGGCGGGATCTTCTCGCCAGCGCCTTGATCTCCGTAAGCCATGTCAGATGGGATTTTCAGGCGGCGTTCCTCACCGATCTTCATGCCAACGATGCCCTCTTCCCAGCCTCTAATGACTTTACCGCCACCAAGATTAAAATGGAAAGCTTTGCCGCGTTTGTAAGAGCTATCAAAGATCTTGCCACTTGGAAGTTTGCCGACGTAATGAAGGAAAACGGTCTGACCAAACTTTGCTCCCTCACCTCGGCCTCGCTCGATGATCTCTACCTCAACACCCCCAGGGGTTTCAAAAGATTCAAGCACTCTTTTCTTTTTAATGCGACGGTTGGTACCTTTAATGAAGAAATAAAGATAGCTCATGAAAAGAAGGCCAATGATGGCCATGATTGCTGTTAAATCTGCTCCCAAAAGTTGCTCCTCTTAGGGTTGAGCGTCGAGGTGCTCTAACCACCTCAGAACCGTTTCGTCCATCCAGCGGATTCCCTGGCCAGTGCTGCCAAGAAATGCAACATGCCCGCCTTTTTTGGAATATACAAGGTCGATATTGTCTTTTTCCGGTAGCTGCAAGAAATCTTGGTGGCAAACGACCGGATCGTCTTCGGCGTGGATAAGTAAAGTTTTGACTTCTATTTTGCCAATATGCGGTAACGAACTAGATTTTTCATAGTAGTCCTCCGCATCTACAAAGCCTGCAGCGGGAGCGGTGAAGAAATCATCAAGGTGACGAATCGATTTGAACTTC
>CAZBDM010000105.1:0-4697 GCA_964490675.1 uncultured Oligoflexales bacterium | reverse complement strand
GAGCTGATGTCTTTCAATGTGCTGACTGGCGAGCTTCAGAAAAAAGCGCTCGATGAGGCGATTGGCGAAGTTAGAAGAAAGTCTGTGGGTACTGGCGGAGAGATTGATCGGGGGCGATACAGCAACAACGCTGTCAAGTCTGGCTGTTGGGTCGTCACCGTCTTCGCCGGCGAGTTTAAGCGCAATGTTGGCGCCAAGTGAAAAGCCAATAACAGTTGTTTTGTGCTCGGGGTATTTTGCTTGGGCCCATTTCAAGACATCTCTTATATCTTGACTCTGACCAGCGTTGTAAGGCTTGCGCGCAAGTCCAAATCCAGGACCAGAACCGCGTAGATTGACGCGCAGGACATCGAAACCGGCTGCTGTTATCTTATGGCTGATGCGGATCATGTAGGCTGACCGGTAACAGCCGGTGAGGCCGTGCACCATGACGATGAGTCGTTTTTTGCCGTTGGGCTTGTTGATTTTATTGATCATCACTGACAGCTGGTCGCCATCGCTCAGTGAAACAATGTGCTGAAACGAGGGTGGGTCGGCGAAAGGCTGCGGCAAAAAACTTGCAGCCACCGTCTGAACCCACCCAGAATTAAGAAAAGGAAGTGGTTTGAAAGTTGAAAGTTCTAGTTTTTTCAAAGTCTGTTCGGTGCGCCGATGCATAAATTATCTTTTGAATGACTGAAGACTTCAAGATATAGCGTGTAACAAAACAGGTTTATTATGAAATAGAGTGGGATTTGTTGCAAACTCAAAAAGATCATTTTAGGCAGAAGAAAAAAGCCGAACCCATCCTGGATTCAGCTTATCATGATATCGGCGCTATTTACCTGGAGGGAACATTTCCAGCTTACTCTTCTTCGTCAGGAGTTGGGTCATCTTGCGCTGGTAAATATCCGGCGAGGTCTGCGATTGCAGATTGGCATGCCTCAGAGTCAAATTGGTTCAAGAAAAGGCGGGGTAAAAACGGTCGTATTCGTTTCGCTGGACGATTAGGTCTGCGCATTCCAGCCAGGATGGGTTGTTCTGGTTTTTCAAAGCAAACGTCAATCGCACTGCGGATTGCGTTGGCAAGATCACTGTCCACTTGCGCCATACGGCATTCTTGGATGGCGTCTTTACTGCTTTTGATCAGTTCCACAAGAGAAGCATGGTCTTCAGCCAGCAGCTCTTTCATTTCTTCTCTTGTTTTACCTTCTTCTTTATATGCTTTTGCTTTGTCGTGAAATGCCTTGAGGTCGTCGTCGATACCAGCGCACTCAGCGATTTCTTTGTGCATCTGAATACGAGCGCGCAGCAGAGTTTTGACTGTTTCTTTGTCTTGCTCACTTGGTCCTTCGGCGGTTGCATCTCCACTATTTTCGTCTAGATAGATGGCGACGCCATCAGATCCGTCTGAGTTGATGCCAAAAAGTTCTGATTCCGTTTCTGTTGATGAGCTTTCTTGATCACCTTCAGAAAGTTCATTTCCCTCATTAACAGGTTGGTCTTCTCCGATTTCTGTCACAGTTTGTCCACATCCGACGGCAAAAGCCGCCATAGTGAAGCCCATCATTAATGTGCGAGCGATTCTCAATTTCATTTCATTCTCCTTTAAATTTTATTTAGGTAGCGGCCACTCTCGAGTGCCTTCAAAGTTCTTATCGGACATTTTTGTGAAAACTTTAATTTTCAAATTAAATCCATAATATCAATTATTTATTGATTTTTAATTTGTTAAAAATAGATAAAGTTGAATATCAATTGACTGTGCTAAAATGAATATATTTGAGTATTCAAAAATTCTCTAAACTCCGCTCTCGATAAAGCCGATAGGAGTTTTATGGAAGGAGGCGAGGTGAACAAAACGGAGCTCAGGAAAATAGCCCACGACATCAAAATCACAGACTATATAGATTATAGAATGTGGATGAAGGCTATTTATCTCGAAGCGAAACATCGCGAAAAATCTTACTCTTACGCCAAGATGTCTTCTGATTTAGGGCTAGGGTCCAGCAATGCCCATTTGGTTGTTACAGGTAAACGTGATTTGACTGCCAAAACTGGCAGCAAAGTTGCCGATGCACTTAAGCTTGGATCTCTTCACAGACAATACTTTATCAAGCTGATTGAATACACTCGCGCTAAGGATGCTGTTGATCGCGATGTCTTCTTTCAAGAACTTCTCAAAATTAAATCTAAGCAGTTACCTAATGAGATTGAAAAACAAAAACTGCAGTTTTTTAGTGAGTGGTACAACGGGGCGATCTTGGAGCTACTCAGGCTTGATGATGCAAAAGATACCCCTGAGTGGATCTCTGAAAACCTTAGTCCAAAGGTAACGGTACCACAAGTCAAACGGAGTTTAGAACTTCTTAAAGAACTTGGTTATGTAAAGTTCCAGGAAGATAAGAATCGTTTGTTCCCTACTAATAAAACGGTTTCTACCGGTAATGAGGCTGCTGGTCTAGCCATTGTTAGGTTTCATCAGCAAATGTTAGATATCGCAAAGGCCGCCATTGACGGGTTTGACTATACGGAAAGGGAGATTAGTGCGGTGACTCTTTCCATCCCCCATGAATTGAAGCCAGAAATTAAAGCAGAAATTGTAAAACTGAGAAAAAAACTCATTGAAATGTCCAATGAATGTTCTAACGGAAATGAAATTGTTCAAGTGAACTTCCAATTGTTTCCACTTGCGCGGCTGGGGAGGTCAGATTGAAGCGGCTCAAAGAACTATGTTTGCTAGGGGTGTTAATCACATCATGTGCGGTAGAGGTCGGTAACCCAACAACGCAAACAGATCAATCTACAAAAGAAGGTAAAGCAGTAATCTCCATCGCTGGCGAAGGGGCGAGCGAATTAGGTTCAAGCTTACAGCTTAACATCGATTCTATCGAGTTACGCGGTTACGATAGTCAAGAAGCGTTCGTTAGTTACATCGACTTAGAATTGACCTCGGTAGACCTAACAAGTTCTGATGAGGCGATTGTTATTGCTTCTTCTGATGCGATTCGAGAGGGTGTTTACGATCAGATCATCATCACTCTTAGTGAAGACCAGCCGATTCTTTTAACCGACAACACCAATACTCAAAGAACCGTTAGTTTTGAAGATCCTTCCTACCGAGCATTTTATGTTAATGACAACAGCTTTCAGGTTGAAGAAGGTAAAGAAGTTCAGATCTTTGTTAATCTTGATGCTGAAAACTCATTAGAAAAATCCGGAGACAATTACATCTTCAAACCGCGAGCGAATACTGCTCCTATAGATTTTATTGGAGCCTACCGGAATGTTCTTCCGGCTGACTTTCCTCCTGGAATGAGAGGGGTCTGTGCTTATGCTTATGATGGCATAAAACCACCTTCTGCTGTGACCAGCACCAGGCCGGATGGCTTACGGCAACCACCAGATGGAATTAAACCCCCACCACCGGGAGTTGGTATTTCGCCACGTAAGATCTTCCCGGACAAAGCATCTGTAGTCAAAGATCCTAAACCTCCTTGCTACAACGCAATCGCGAAAGTAATGGTCGTTGAAGGTAGATATGTCTTTCCTTACTTACCACCAGCAACATACGATTTTCGCTTTTTTGCTCCAGGTGTTTACAGAGAAGGCCCACAAGGTGTGAAGATTGCCCCAGGAGAAAAGGTTGATGGGTCCCAGACGTCTAACCTGCAGTCGCAGCCTTCTATGCCTGCGAGGCAGCGAAGGTAATTTTCCGTATTTATCTCGAGATTAGCTCTAAGATTATTCACTTTTTCTCTGATTTAGAGAAAATTCTCGAATGTTTCTCTACTATTAGAGATTTCTGCCGAAAAGGGTTGATAATGAAAATGAGATTCATTATCAAATAAGAGTGGAGGCTATATGACGTTAGAACAGTTTTTCTTAATGATAAAAGATCCGGACTTAGATCTATCTCGTGTCAATAGGTTTTCTATTGCTTCTCACGAACAAATGAAACGCAGAGATATTTTAGATCTCGCTTCTTATGAAGAGTTGCGAGCTCATACCAGACCTTCAGTGCTCGCATTGAAAGAGGATTTGCGTTTACAGCTAAATGATAAATTAACTCTTCATTTTGAAACGCGTAAGACACTTATTTATCAGATCCAAGAAATACTTCGTGTCGAAGGTGTTACTTGTGAAAAAGAAATCTTAGAGCAACTAACGATCTATAATCGTATCCTCGGCAGTTCTCAGGAGCTAGCTGCTACGTTAATGATAGGTATTGAAGGCGCAGATGAGCGAAAGAAACAGTTAATGAATTTAAAAGGTCTGCTTGATTGTATTTTTCTGAAATTGGATGACCAATCAATTGTTAAAGCTTCATCCTTGCCGTGTCCACAGCAAGATTCTTTTTTAGCTCCGGTGCAATTTCTTCGCTTTAAGAACAACGGGCAAAAACCTAGAGCTATTATCGTTAAACATCCTCATCTTAATTTAATCATGCCAATCTCGAAAAAATTAGTGAAAAGAATGGAAAATAGATGAAGCTATTGCTTAGTCTCGGTTTGTTAATTCTTGTTTCTTGTGGGGCCGATGAAGATGAATCTTCAGACCATGCTCTGATCGTTAGCGATCAAGAAGAAACAGAATCGGAAGTAAAAGATACTAGCGTTGATGATGGGCAGGCTATACCAAATCAATACTCACATGTAACGACAGCCGAAAAGCAAACGTTCGAGAATGATATTGGTGAACAAACAACAGGCGTTTCC
>CAZBDM010000104.1:0-10804 GCA_964490675.1 uncultured Oligoflexales bacterium | reverse complement strand
GGTCAGATGCCTTTTGAGCTTTATTTTGACTGTGTCACTGATGACCTAAAGCAAAGAGATTATGACAATCAGCGCTTTTATCAGAATGTTGGCGAAAACCTCTTGCTTCAGCTGGAGGAGGACGTCAATTCGGCGAAGAAGTGCTTATCGCGATTGAATTTGATGGTAGCTAAACTCGATTAGAAACGTGGGTTCGTTGATTCAAGGACCAGTAGTTCACAATGCCTTAAATTCATCAATCCAGCTAAAACCTCGCTCAGTTGTTTTGCCTTTTCTGTCGCCAGCCCGACGACTTTAACAGGAATGACGAGGGCTGTTGAATGCAAGGTGGGCGTTGTAAGATCGATACGGCTGATGCGTGTCTCTCCCTGGTGGATACCATCAAGAATCAAGGGGCCTGACATTTCAACCTCGAAGCTTGGCTGAAAGTAAAGGCTTACGGTGTCGTTGAGAGGGACTTCGAAGGTCGTATCAACTGTGATGACACCTTGGTTTAAGTCTTGCTGAGAGACCTGTTCTTCTATCTGTTCCCATAAACGGTCAGCGATGTCTCTCGAGAGTTTTTTTGCCGTTTCAGCATTAAAAAGAATCGTCAGAGGATCAAGGAGACTGTCGTGAAAAAATTGAATTCCCATTCCTGCAGGGTGCGGTAGCGGCAAAGGCGACCAATCGGTAAGACCGGGCTTACTAAGTGATTCGTCGATGAGTACTTCGACAAGCCTGAGGCTTGGGTGCGGAAAAACAGCTGTTTGCCAAGTCATTTGCGTTAGGCGTGTCAGAAAAGTGCGACGGCCTTGATCGGTTGAAGCAGCAATTAACTGTGTTTTGCTATCGTATAGGGGAGAATCTTCCTTGACAACAAGTTCCCCCTGGGCAAAGGAAATTTCTGCTAGATTCAATAAAATGAGACAAAATACCGCTTTGATCATTGATTGCTATACTAAAGGTGCTGTGGCCAAAATCACTTTCGGACTGACAAACCCTTTAAGTATGACCTGACTGATTGTTCCGGGGCGATTGTCTTCACTTATCGTCGAAGCTACGTTTAAATAGTGACTGGTTTTTCCAAGGCGACGGCCTTCGCGGTCAATATCTTTTTCCCAGAGGACTTGTGCTTTTTTACCAATGAAACGTTTGCTGTAATTCTGGCTTAAAGTGTTGGAAAGCTCGCGTAGTTTTGCTGCTCTTGAGGAAACTATATGACTGTCAAGGTGTCCAGGCATACGCACCGCCGCTGTGTTAGGTCGCTGTGAATAAGGAAAAACATGAAGTCCATGCAGACCGCTTGCCTCGATAAATTCAATTGTTTCCTGAAAGTCTTCTTCTGTCTCACCCGGGAATCCAGGGATAACATCGGCTGTCAAATGAATGTCAGGGATGTATCTTCTTATGCGGTTTAAAGTCTCCTGGTATTCGCGGCAATCATATTTTCTGCGCATCAGCTTTAAAATCCGATCACATCCCGACTGTAGAGGTAGATGCATGTGTTGACAAAAGATATCACTGCGATCGGCCATTAGCTCAAGTAACTCATCACTGACTTCCATGGGCTCAAGCGAGGACAATCGGATTCTTCTGATGGCAGGAATGGTTAGGGTCGCGTGCAAAACGTCAGTGAGGGCCAAGGGCTGGGCTAAATCTTCTCCGTAGTCACCCAGGTGGATTCCAGTAAAGACGATTTCACTGATACCTTCGCTGGCAATCTTTTCTAGCTGTTCGACGATTTGATGCAAGGGTACGCTGCGGCTAGCGCCACGAGCGTAGGGGATCAGACAGTAACTACAGAAACCGTTACAACCGTCTTGGATTTTAACAAAAGCACGTGTCTTTTCTGATTGTGGTTTTTCAAAAAGAGTTAAAGATGACTTGAAATGTCCTTGGCGATTTTTCGACACAGGGTTAACCTGTAAAGGGAGCTTTTGTCGAGATAGTGATTGAAACTTCTCTTCAAGAAGCTCGGCAAACTGCTCTTTGACTTCGTTAGGGACAATGAAATCGACTTCTTCGAGGGTCGAGAGCCGGGCGGAATCAGTTTGCGCGTAACAACCGGTGACAACCTGAAAGCTGTCAGGGTTTTCTCGACGGTATCTTCTAAGAAGATAGCGTGCTTCTTTTTCAGCATTCGCTGTCACACTGCAAGAGTTAATTACAGTAATTTCAGCATCTTGTGGTTTTTGAACAAGAGT
Source organism: uncultured Oligoflexales bacterium (assembly GCA_964490675.1). Lineage (GTDB taxonomy): Bacteria > Bdellovibrionota_B > Oligoflexia > Oligoflexales > JAWKNZ01 > CAZBDM01. The sequence goes on along the minus strand of CAZBDM010000104.1, from coordinate 8,618 downwards.
ATAACCGCGTGCGGTCAATTGGTTTTGAATCGCGTGGCTGTCGAAGGTGTTTACCTTGCAGCCTAAGGTTTTAACGTAGACTTTTTTCATTGAGGAATTCCAAGCTGATTTCAAGAACCCTTTCATCTCGGAAGCGAGAAGAGACCGATTGTTGAGCAATTTAATCAAACAATGCCTTCCTTGCAAGTACACATCTTTGCAAGTAAAATCAGGTCATTAAAGACCCCTAAAAGGAAGTGCTTCAGCGGGGCTGATATGGGGTGGTAGCGGGCGTCACGGCTCGATAAAAAGGGCGGCATTGTCTGCTAAGTAGATGTTATTATGATATATTTAGAAAATCGTAAGGACTTTTCGATTAATTCCGATAGAATTAGTCGACAATAGTGATAGCGTCCTAATGAGTTTCACATTAATCTGTTCTTCGCACACCTAGACACATTAAGTCTGGTTGAGGGACGAAACGCTAAGGCGAGTTTTTTGAATTTATTTCAGATAAAGTCGTAACCATCTCTAGAGGTTTTGAACATGCTAGCTGATCATGGATTTTTTCTTTTATTCGTTTGTTTCTTGTTGAGTATTTACGGAGCCGTATCCTCTATTGTTGCAGCCAAAATGCAGCACAAGAGGCTTTTTCGCTCTTCAAAGATGGCGGCGACTATTGCCGGTGTCTTGTGTCTCGTTGCATCGGTCTTTTTGTGGTATATGTTTTACGATCGCGACTATTCAGTGGGATACATCTTCCGAAACTCTAGTGACGATTTGCCAGCTTTTTATACTTTGACCGCATTCTGGTCGGCTCTGGAAGGCTCACACCTTCTTTGGACGCTACTTCTGGCGTTTTTTACGCTTATTGCACACTGGACTTATTCAAAAGACAACGAACATATCATGCCTTACGTTAGTGCATCGCTACAGTTAGTGATGGCTTGGATGTATTATTTGACGATTTCTTACTCGGATCCTTTTACAGCCCAACTCCCCGCTCCGGAAAATGGCCAAGGAATGAATGCTCTGTTGCAGAATTTTTACATGGCTTTTCATCCTCCCTCGCTTTTCATAGGCTATACGACTTTAGGAATTCCTTTTGCCTACGGTATGGCTGCTCTCGCTTATGGAGACATTACCGAAGGCTGGCTGAGAACGGTGCGACGGTGGTCGATTGTTTCGTGGATTTTTCTGACCATTGGTATCTTTCTCGGAGGGCGCTGGGCCTACGTAGAACTAGGTTGGGCGGGCTATTGGGCCTGGGACCCGGTTGAAAACTCGAGTTTTATGCCCTGGCTTTTTTGTACAGCACTGCTGCACTCTCTCATTATTCAAGACAAGATTGGCCATCTCAAAAAAACCAGTATTGTGCTCGCAACCTTGGCATTCTTTTTTGCTTTCTTCGGAACATTTATTACGCGTTCAGGTGTGATTAGTTCAGTGCACTCCTTCGCACAATCATCTATTGGACCAAACTATCTTATCTTCCTCGCTCTTTTGATGTGCGGATTTGCTTTGCTCTACGGCCTCAAAGCACAACGGATTCTTCCGGCGGATACTCAGAAGGTTTGGGGACTGTCTAAAGAGTCTGCTTTGGTTGTGACACTTTTCCTGATTTTAACGTTTGCTGCGATTGTTTTCATCGGTACGGTTTATCCCATCGTTTCAGAGTGGATTACTGGGGTCCGCTTTAATATCCAGGCTCCTTACTTTAACGCGTTTGCTCCTTACATTGGGTTAGCTTTCATCATCGCGATTACCATTGGTAATTTAATGCGCTATAACTCCAAAAAGCTCTATGGCGGCAAGAAGTTGCTGATTATTTCTGCCATTGGTGCTTTGCCGTTAACGATTTTGTTTGCCTGGGCAGGTGATGTATTCCGTTCGCAGGGATTTAATTTTGCTGCCCAAATCGTCGGTATTTGGCTAAGCTTTTGGAGTATCATTTGTTTGACAGGTGATCTTTATGGCCGAGCTAAAACGCTAAAGTTTAAGACATTGATGTTTGTTAAAAGAAATATGTCTTACACTGGGGCCTATATTGCCCACATAGGCTTAATTATTTCAGTTCTTGGATTTCTAGGTAATTATCGGGGTATCGATAAGACTGTTACCTTGAATGCAGGAGATAACACCGAGCTTTACGGCTATAATTTTGCCTTTAACAGCGTCCAGGTTGGCAAGGATAAAAATGCTACTCTTTATCAAGCTCCTCTGCAATTAACCCGTGATGGAAAGAGTCTCGGGACAATTACACCCGCTCGCAGCAAGTACCCAACTAAGCCTGAACTTATGCATGAGGTCGCGGTAAAGAGTACTTTCTGGCATGATATCTATATTGTCCTTTCTGACTTTGATCGGGCGACAGCCAAAAGAGCTACTTTGGAGATCTATATTAACCCAACGGTCAGGCTCGTTTGGATATCATGTGTGATAATGGTTATTGGTGGGTTTATGTCGCTTTTCGATCGTTATCGAGGAAACAAAAGTAGAGATGCATTTGCAGGTAATTGGGAGATTGGCGTTGGAAAATAAAATCAAATCTATTGCGATCACCGCTTCTTTGGCTTTGATGCTGGTTGTTAGTTTTCAATCATTTGCAAGTAATGAAACGCCAGGGTTTTCGCCGGAGCAGCGTGATCTTTTCAAAGAAATCTCAAAAGATCTCCGCTGTCCTACGTGTACAGGTTTGAGTATTTACGAGTCAGACGCAGAATTTTCTGTGCAGATAAAAGACGCTGTAAAAGAACAGGTTGCCAAAGGTAAGTCTCGCGAAGAGATTATGGCATTCTTTATAGATCGTTACGGAAACTGGATTCTAAGAGAGCCGCCGAAAAAAGGATTTCATATCTTGGCTTGGGCTGTGCCTATTGGAATACTTCTTGGCGGACCGGTACTTATCTGGCTGTTTGTTTGGCGGCGCAGAAAGGAATTGCCGACTTTTGGCGTGCGACCTGCCCGGGAAATTATTAACGAAATGGAATCACAAATCGCCAAGTTAAAAGGCGCTTAAAGGAAAGCTTATTCATGGCCGTAGTTTTTGCAGTGATTGTTAGTCTTATCGTTCTTGCCGCTTTGCTTGCGCCTTTCTTTTTCGGTGATGGTGGCGCTCTTGTGTCGAGCTCGAGTATAGAAAGCCCCGAGCGACTCGAAAAAATCAAACAGGCAATTGTCAAAAGGTACATTGCCGACGAAAAGGCATTGGAAGACGGTATCATCTCAAAATCAGCTTGGGAGCAACGTAAACAGTTTCTCACAAACCGGTATATTGATGCTTCGCGGCAGTATGATTACCTAGTGTTTCTCAAGCAGCACGATCCAGATGGCCCGACAGCTCCTTCCCCTTCTTCAGAACCGATGGCTCAAAAGGAAAGTAAAACGGTATGAAACGACTTAAGATAGTTTTATTTTTAATCGCGGCAACAGCTGCACTTACGACAACAGCTCAAGCAGAAGTCGTCCTTGGGGAACGACATATTGTTATCATCAGACCTGGTGTTAATAGCGTTTGGGGAAACTATCTTTTTGGTGTTCGCAATCTCGGTGCAACTCCCGAGGCTTTTGAGGCGCGTGTGATGCTGCCTGAAGAAATGGTTGACTTTCAACCGCAAGAAGGGGTGAAGCCTAACGAAATTAAACTCGATGATGATGGCAAACTTCTCGTTTCGAAGACATTTCCGCCGGGGCTGACTCTCATCTCTATTGCTTTTAAAGTTGACGGTAGCTTTGGTAAAGCTACGATGACTTTCAAACCGGCGAAAGAACTATCTGAGTTTACGTTGATGACGAAAGACCCTGAGATTGGGATCGAATCGGCGTTTTTGAGTCAGGGACAAAGCCCTATGACTCAAGCTCACAGCAGTGCTTATCGAGCCTTTACCAACGATAACCCCATCAAAGCTGGGCAAGCTGTGGTTGTGACGATCGATCAACTTGCCCGAGGGCGGTCAAGTCTGTGGCTAGCGGGTTCGGCGTTTGCCGCGGTTCTAGCAGTACTTGCAGCCTTTTTGGCGATTCGGACGAAACCATCCCAAGAGTCAATTGCCAAGACTGAAGATCTGTAAAGCGTGGAGCAAAAATGTTAGGTTTGATTATAAAAGCTCTCGTTATTGGCTTGGGGATTTTCTTTGTAACGCGTTTCGTTAAAGACATGCTTCTGCCTGAGAGCGAGAAAAGACAACAGATTCCCAAAAAAAAACCCCGACAAGATCAAGATGTCATTGAGATTTGCTCCGAATGTGGCGAGGATCTGACCGGTCGGTTAAGCTGTCCTGCAGGTAAGAAAAACTGTCCTTATTTCAAATCTTAAAGCCCGATCAATTTCACTTGCCCATTCGACATGCTGAAAATGCCACCTTGGCGGTCTTGGTCGGATAATGGTAAATAGATAAGGTGGCTATCATGTATCCGGTCGATTGGGAGAATATTTTATGATTAAGCGTTTAAAATTATTGGCTTTAATTGCTCTTGCCTACTCATCATCGAGTTTTGCTTTTGACGAGATTAAAATCTTAGATCTCGCGCCATTCAGTCGTATTGCTGTTTCGGGCAACGCTGAGGTGACGGTCAAGCAAGGAAAAGACCAAAAAGTGGCGATCACTGCTGATACGAAAACGATGCCATTTCTAGAGATTTACGTGAAGGGTGACGAACTGTTTATAAAGAAGAAATCAACAGGCTTTCTTAATCGTTGTCCATCAAGCTGTCTGGTTAAGGCCGAGATTACTGTCAAAGAATTAAAAGAAATTGATTTGTCTGGGTCTGTGAAACTGAAGGGTCAAAACATCGATGCTGATGAGCTCCTTGTCGACACAGCAGGTTCAGCATCAGTAAAACTTGAGGGCAGTGCACGTAAACTAATTGTAGATGCTTCCGGTTCCGCTCATATCGATACTTCCTTATTAAAAGCTGAAATCGTTGAAGCCGATGCTTCGGGTTCAGTTGATGCTAAAGTTCACGCCGAAAAAGAGCTAGAAGTTGATATCAGTGGATCTGGACAAGTGCGTTATTCAGGAAATCCAGCCAAAGTAAAAACCGATGTGTCAGGCTCAGGCAATGTCAGTAAAGCATGAAAACGCCGTAACTAAATGAGTTTAGGCGACTTAACTTATCGAGGTGTTGGCGGAAAACCTCTTGCATCAGCCGCATGAGAACGTCAACTATGGTCTCTGGGGCAGCCTGCGCTGTCCATCGAAGAGTTTCTAACACCTTCATTTCAAGCAATAACTGCCAATCCTAAAATACCTAGCACGACATCGGTCATTCTTACAAACTATTTGCTTTCAGGAAACCTCCAAAATCCTTCGTAAAACCCATGGATCTAACTCTTCGGGGTGCTTATCCGATTAGAGTTTAAAGAGAAAGAGAGTGGAGAAAATTTTTGAAAATGCATTTAAAAGTAAGTTTGTTGCTTTTTACGGTGTTATTCATTCAAAGTTGTAGCCAGCAAGATGTTGGCATGTCAGGAACGAATGGTACCCAAAATTCCTCTCAAGAAAATCAAGAAGACGAGCAACAGCTCGACCGCAACTCATCGAATGTTGAGTCGGATTCGTCGTCTGAAGAAAAGCCTGCGACTTCGGAAATCATCGACCCACCAATATGGATTAATGGCTCTTACTTAGCATGTTTGATCACTGAAAGCGGGCCTGACGTCAATTATGTTACATGTGAGTTTCGAAGCCGGACAGATGATCTGAAAGTTATTCTTCCTCAAGAGCTTTCAATCTCGTTTTCGGTGAATGATAGTCTTGGCAAAAGCTATAATATGGGAGCGAGATCCGAACCTGATAGCTATGGCATGACTTATACGAGAGATCGGCAGGAATCTATCACGATTGATTACACCGTCTCTTCTTCTGTTGATGGCAGCAGTGCTTCTGGTCGTGTCACTCTTCCTGAAGCGATCCGTGCCAGTGATCCTGCCAATACGACTGATCCTAACATTCAAAATAGTCAGGGTGGTAGTGGTGTCGCTTTAAATTTAACCTTCGATCAAGATTTTGTTGTCTTTCAAGATGACGCCAATACATCCCTCGAAAACCGAGATGGTAGTGCAGTCGTCACACGTTATGGTACGGCAGCGCAGTACGGTATTGGGGCTTACTCTGATCCAAATGACTCTTATAAAACGAAGTTTTTTACTGTCGATCGCCTAAACAATAGGGTTCTTATCTTTAACAAGGTTCCGACATCAAACAGTGCAGTCCCAGATGTTGTCGTTGGTCAAAGTGACTTCAATCAAGGTCTTGTCAATGCCGGTCGCGCATCAGCATCGTCACTTGGTCTTTATAGACCAACACAGCTTAGCGTTTGTGACGATGGAAAATTAATGATTTCGGATTCAGGAAATAACCGGATCCTCGTTTTCAATAAGATTCCAACTTCAAACGGGACTTCGGCAGATCTCGTTATTGGTCAGCCTGACTTGACGAGTACTGAACCAGGGTTAGCTGCTAACCGGCTGCACTTTCCCTACGGGGCACACTGCATTGATAACAAATTATTTGTCATCGATCGCTTTAACCATCGTATTCTTATTTTCAATTCTTTTCCGACCGAAAATGGCGCATCAGCCGATCTGGTTAATGGCCAAAATACTATGGATGAGGGGCTTGAATCATGTTCAGCTACAGGCTTATCTGGGCCATACGACATATTATTGGTTGGTGAAAAGCTCTTTGTTGCAGACGGTAACCATCATCGTATTCTGGTATATCCTACTATTCCAAAAGAGAACGGAGCGACTGCAGAAAGAGTTATCGGACAACCTGACTTCATTTCCTGCCTGGCTAATCGCGGAAGTCTTGATAGTGAAGGAAATTCTTTGGCAAGCGCCTCATCGCTTTATTTACCAAACTCTTTAGCGGTTAAGGAGAATTTACTGTCGGTGGTCGATTTTGAAAATCGTAGACTTTTATTCTTTCCCCTCGATGCTGATTCTTCTACAGAAGCGGTTGGTTTGATTGGCCAGCCTGATTTTACAACGAGTATGATTCAGCCTGTCGTCATCGATAGTTTTTTGGGGGCGAGAGGTGTTGTTTTTGCTAAAAATGCTATTTTCGTCGGTGGCGACAAGTTAAATAGATTAGCTCTGATCAAGTTACCTGAATCTCTTATGAAGACCTTCAAGAAACCTTGAGAGATCTCATCTATTAAGGTGTTTATTAAAATTCTTCTAGTCTTTGAATCGACGCAATCATATCTGGCCTATCAATCCAATTTTCTTGGACGTTGACATGTAAGTCTAGGAATACTTTTAGATCGTAAAAGGTCTCTAGTGACTTTCTCGCTTCAATACCGATTTCTTTAATACGGCTGCCACCTTTACCTATCACCATCGATTTATGGCTTGCTTTATTGACAAAAATAGTAGCCATGACTTCCACCTTATTGTCTTTGCGGTCGATGCCATCGATAACAACGCCTGTGCCATAGGGGATTTCTTTACCGAGCTGTCTAAAAAGTTGTTCTCTAATCATTTCTGCCACGATGAAGTTTTCCGGCTGGTCGGTTAGATCGTCGGCTGCAAATAACCAGGGACCTTGCGGTAAGTTTTGAGCTAGGAGATCGGTGAGCTGGTCGATGTCATCAGGTCTCTTTGCGCTGATTAAATGAAAGCTAGAGTTGACGAGAATCTTTTGAGCTTTTTCGTCGAGATCGCTGCCAAGCGCTTTAATCTGTGCTTCGGCCTCGGCAAACTGTTGCTCGGCGATTTTTTTCTTAATTTTATCAGACTTGGATCCAAGGAAGATGAGTTGGCCCTCAAAACGCTTGAGGAACTTCTCAAGCAGAAATTTGTCTTCGCTATGAAAGCCCTGCTTGATGTCGATTAGGTAACAGACGATATCCGCCTCACTGGCTGCGTTCCAGGACGCCTGATTCATGGCGGCATGAATGCGTGGCATACCCTTTGCTCGGTGCAGACCAGGTGTGTCGATAAAAATGACTTGGCTGTCGATGCGGTGGGTGATTCCCAAAATGCGGTTTCTGGTGGTCTGGGGTTTTTTGCTGACACTGGCGAGCTTGAAGCCAACACAAGCGTTGAGAAGGGTGCTTTTGCCGGCGTTGGGTCTGCCTAAAAGAACGACGTAACCACATTTCTGCATAAATGATCCAAATAAGCAAATTGTTACAGTAAGTTAAGTTGAAGAGTTAGAGGTGGAACGGAAACCCTCACTGCTGCTTTTTAGCTCATTTGACCCGCTCTAAGCAAGGGAAAAGAAGAAGTTTCAGCGCAGTGTCTTGTGAATTTGTCGCTACATGACTCCCTTTATAAGCTGTATACTGCTTTCAGTTAGAACTTTAAGGAAACAGGCATGTCAGATCGTTCAACAGAAATGAAACTTGATAGAATAGCCGATCAGCAAAAAATGATTCTCGAAAACCAGATTGTCATGCTCAAAGACATCTGTGGTTTAAAAGAAAGACAAGACGTTGGCGAAAAAAGACTCGACTCCACTGAGGAAGACCACAGAGTCATGAAAGAAGATCAGAGAGTCATGAAAGAAGATCAGAGAGTCATGAAAGAAGATCTGAGAGTCATGAAAGAAGATCAGAGAGTCATGAAAGAAGATCTGAGAGTCATGAAAGAAGATCAGAGAGTCATGAAAGAAGATCTGAGAGTCATGAAA
>CAZBDM010000103.1:7420-10865 GCA_964490675.1 uncultured Oligoflexales bacterium | reverse complement strand
TTGGGGTTTTTAGGGGTTTTCGGGAAAGGCGGACTGTTTAAAGTGTCTATGGTTGACACCGACTTTACCGTTCAATAGTAAATAAGTCATTAAAAACATTATGTATTTTTCTATTCAATCTTTAAACATGCCGTCATCGAGCAAAAAGTTTTGCAGTTTTTCTCTTAACTATTTAATTTTTCTTGGGGATCTCTTGGGGTCGGTTTACCGCCAGGACGGCTGTCCTGGCTACAGAAAGCTACTTTTTTGCTTTTACCGGAGGCGTCTAAACCTCATATATGTCAAAAACTCTCAGTCTCTGGATCTATCTTTCATCTATCGTGTCAATTTCCTTAGAGATTTTTTGAGGAGGTCTCTCCTGGGCTTTACGGGGCAGAAAAGCCCAGGAGACTCTTTGGGAATCACAGCTGACACACGCTTATTCTAATGCATGTCCTATGCCAGGTTATGCGGTTTTTTAAAACATATTAGCTGGCGATGCCCATCAACTGGCGATTGAGGAACCAGTCTTTTTCAAACATGTCTGAAACGGTCCCAAGGGCATCGAGGCAGTGACCATTACTCAGTCTCGTACTGATAGATTGATACTGGGAGAGAGCGATGGAAGCGAGATCGAAGGAATGATTGCGGCTTAACCAGCGTGCTGCTGCGGCCCAGACTAGGAGTTCCTTATCGATCGAAATCAACTGGCTGGTTTTTCTAAGGATATCACCAAGTTTTCTTAGCCTCACAACAAATGGATAATCGGTATCGTAACAGCGCTCAAGGATCACCGCAAAATCATAGAAAGCCTCGAGCTTCTGGGGTTTTAGATTGCGGTTTCGGGCGAGGGTTTGAATCTGCGGCATGCGGTCAAGCCACTTACGACTGGCTGTAGTACGTGTCCAAAAGTAAGCTTCGACAACGTAGACCGGTAGATAATGGCTTCCGCCTCTTTTAACGAGCGGAAACATATTGGAGAAGTCGAGGGTGCTGGTGGCTTGACGGCAAACAGCTTCCCATTCCAGTTCGAGCTTCTGACTGTCGGTGAGTTGGCAGTTTTTGAGTGTGTCTTGACTTAATGCGTCGGCCTCTTCGAGTTGATTGGCCAAACGCAGACAAAGGATGCGACCGAGGCGGGCGCGGGCAAACTGCGGATGGTCTTTTTCGCGATCTTCTTCAACTTTGCTATAGCGATTGTAGGCAATATTGCTAAATCCAAGGCGCATAGCACGGATTGCTGTTGCAAGAGTATTGACGGCTTCTTCTTGTTTTTTAGCACGGCCTGCAAGTTGAAAGGAAAGTTGTTGTTCCCAAGTCGCTGCCCAGTGATCACCTTCTTTACGAGACACCTGACTAAGCACCAAATGCAGCTCACCGTAGAGAAAAGCAAGGCGCGACTTTGCTGGTTCGATACCTTGTGTCTGTAGAATGGCGAAAGCAATATCTGACAAATTACGAATCTGCTGGTTGGATAAGCCACCAAATCTTTCGTGATGAACGAGGGCTGACATAATAAAAATGTAAAGACGAAGCTGCGATTTGGCGTCTTCTTTGTCTTCCAGCTCACTAATATTTTTAAAGATCAGTGACAGTCTTTTTTTACGGTCTGCAGGTTGATTAAATGGATCAAGCTCCGCCTTGACACTCTTCTTAGTTTCAAGAACTTCCTTTTGGGTCCACTGAACCGAGTATGGGATCTTTATGAGGCTCATTATTTTCCAACTACAGTGATCGATTTTTGACAGACTCTTTGTCTCTTTTTATCGGACGAAAACTGCAAACAAATAGTTTCGAACGCACTGTCCTCCGTTTCTTTTGTGGGTGAATACCAAAAAACAGAAAAAAAGTTTTCTTTTAAGGTTGTTTAAAACTGGACAATTGGCCAGGTAATTGTTAAATCATCTGCAAGACTCAAAATATATCAAAAAAAAAGACATCTTAAGGGGGAACTAATGGGCGGATTGCGATGCTTCGCTGTGACTTTATCTTTGCTGCTGACCACACAGGCTTTTGCGAGGCCATTATCAAGTGATGAGAAGCTCAGTGATTTGGCGCAACTTGTTTCACAAATTAAAGCGGCTTATGGCCCTTTGCAGTTTAAGAAAGAAAAACTCGGTATCGATGTAGAAAACCTTTACCAAAGCTACGCTGATAAGGTTGAAGCTACAGAGAACAATGCACAGTTTTATTATCTTATCAATCAATTCGTGGCGGAGTTTCGCGACTCTCACTTTGGTGCTCGTTTGCCTTCGACTCTCAAAGCAAGCCTCGGGTTTTCGACAGAAAGAATCGGCGATAAAGTCGTGATCGCAAAAGTCGATCGAGAAAGACTCAGTGAAAGCGAATTTCCTTTCGAGAAAGGTGATGAAATCGTTTCGATCGATGGTGTTGCGACTGCAGATATCGTTGCCGAACTGGCGAGCTATATTAGTAGTGGCTTTGAAGGAACCAGATATAAATCTGCATCCTGGTTACTGGCATATCGTCCGGGTAGTGTCGTACCTGTTCCAAGGGGACAAGCCGTCGTAACTGTCAGACCTCGCCTTCAACCTTGGGTGGAAGTGGATTATACACTCGAGTGGAAAGTCGATGGAGAAGTGCTTGATGAAGAGCTTTCTTCTGAACTTACCGAAGTTGATAGTCTTGCTGCCGTGACTCCAGATCCAGAAGAGTACTTTATCCTATCGGTCGAAGAGGATCTAAAAGCCCTCAGACCAGAGTTTGATCGAGACTTTCAGTGCAGTGGCGATACGCGTATTAAGATTCCAGCTGATGCAACGATTATCATGAAAGAACCTTTTGTGGCTTACTATCATCCAACCATTAAAGGTAACATTGGTTATCTTCGCATTCCTCACTACTGGCCGCGTAATAAAATCACCGGTGAGCCTGAGTTTGAAGAGCGCTTCAAGCAATATGAATTCGCTGTCAATGAGTTGCAGGCCAACACCGTTGGGCTCATTATCGATCAGGATCATAACTGCGGCGGTTCGGTCACTTATCTCGAACGAATGCTTGGGCTTTTTGTCGGTAAAGACTATGCTCCTATGCAATTTGAACTTCTCGCCAGTAAGACAGAGTATTTAAGCTTTAGAGATTGGCGTAACGGTCTCAATGAGCACACACTAGATTACAGCCGTATTGATAAAGTCATGACAAAAATTAAAGATGCATGGCAGGCGGGTGAGTATCTCACCGGCAAAACCAGTATTTCCGGTAAGGATAGCCATCGCCCTAACGTTGTTCGTTACACCAAACCGATTATTATGTTGATAGATGAAATGTCCGGCTCTGGTGGTGATGCCTTCCCAAGCATGATGCAAGGATATGGACGCGCTAAACTTCTTGGTACAAGGACGATGGGAGCCGGCGGTCATGTAGAAACCATGCCTTCACTCTTTTACTCAGGCATCACTCTACGTATGACGAAATCACTGTTTTATCGACCCGATGGCGTAGCGGT
>CAZBDM010000103.1:897-7410 GCA_964490675.1 uncultured Oligoflexales bacterium | reverse complement strand
GAAAATAATGGTGCTGTTCCCGATATCTCTTACAGCATTACGGTTGATGATTATGTCAACGGTTTCAGCGACTATCAGCAGTTTTATCTAGGTGAGTTATATAAGCTCCTGTAAAGTTCGCCAAAGAGAAGCATGATCAAAAAAAGCCGGAAGAATCTTTGTTTAATTCTCCCGGCTTTCATCATTATTGCTACTAAATTAACAAATCAATGTCATTGTTCAGCACCAGCTTGCTCGCGATTTTCTTTGATGATCTTGACCAGATCTTTAACAGGAGTCCAGCGCACCAAGACTTCTGCATTCATAACGATTCTCTCTGGAGCTAAGTTATCAGCTTCCAAAGGAATGACTGAAACGTCTGCTAAAGCCCCTGATTCTAGTCCTTCAGGTCCACGTACAGATCTGAAACTTCGGCCAACAAAAGCAGGGCCCTCTAGCTCGTAGTAGGCATAGCTTGCATTGTTTTCTTCGATAAGAAACTTAGCAACGTCACCATTTGGGTCAGCAAGCTGCATCAATGCTTCCCTGTAAAGGTAGTAGTCTACCGATTCTTGGTGCTTTACAGTGTCAAGTTTAGGAGTCGCTTCACTAATGGATGCAATGACAGCAGTAGCGCCTGACGTTTCTTCGGATAATGCTGTCGCGAGTTCTGCTAAGGCTTCAAAGGTGGCGAACTCAGTCGTTTTAATTTTGAAAGTCTGAGTCAACATCCATGTTCCAGGCAGTTCACTTTCTTCTACACCACTGATGAATTGTTGGCGGCAATTATCGACCCAAGCAACCGGTACTATTGTTGCATATCTGGATCCCGGAACTGTTTCGTCTCTGAATTGTACAGGTGTAAAGTTGTATTCTACTTTGGGAGCTTCAACCTCAGCAATTTCTACACGATTCCACTCTGCTTTGCCTGTTGATGCACCTATTTTCTGTTCAGCAAGATCTTTCAAATTCATGATAGCGGTGCTGCCAGCAAGTCGTGCAGAATTGTATGACTCATGGCATCCCGTTGAAACGCTGACCGTCCCTTCGTAGTAATCCGTAGGAACAATATACTCCGCATCAATAGAAAAAGTACGTGACAAGTGATCATCTTCGGTCACTTCTGGTGTTGAGCTGATGCCCGTGTTTTCAGGTAGGAATGTCACTTTAAACCTATAAGTCGCTTCGAGCTTAGAACTGCCGGATGCTTCGACGAGTTCAGGAACGACGTCCTCATAAAAAAGCGGTACGGCAGGACGAGCGTGTGATTGCCGGGTGACGCTGTCTCGCACTTCAAGAAAGCCGCCTGAAAACTCCCTGTCTGCTGTCAATCTGCCAAGTTGCGTGTCGATTTGAGCACGTTCTTTTAGCTCGGCCTCACGTATGGTTTTTGTTTCTTCATCAAGCGAATAGATAGGCTTTCCGACAGTAATAAAAGGCCCGACTTGTTTAGAGACTGACTCGTTCAAAATGCCAAATTCATCGTCAAGAACTTGTTTAAGGTTTCCGATGGCAGCGATATTTTCTGTCGCTTTCAGCGTGATAGACAGTTTGCCGGTGTAAACCTTGGCATCGAGGTCGTATTGAGCAATCTCGCGGATGTCGTGTTGCGTTCCCGCACATGGTTCCGCCAAGTGACCGAGGCGAGTGCCTTGTCCCGCAACGATTTGATAGCGTTCAACGTCGTCTATTGAGATCACTTCTTGCGAATTGATAGCAGGCCAGGCGGCTGATAAGCCTTTAACTTTAGCAAGCAGTTGCTCCATATCGGCAATCGCTTCTTGCTCGCCTAAAAAACAATTCTTACTCGCTGTTACAGTCAATTCACCTAAGTTTTTTTCGTAAAGCCCAACAGCACTCGCAGCATAGTTACCTTCAATGACATTGACTTCTGATAGTGCCGTGCCTGTAAGCACCATTGAACTCATCACAGCACCAAGACTAGCACGTCTCACCAGACTGTTCTGGTACATCCGTTTAAACTTCATCTAAGACTCCTCCACACAAATGAAACACAAGAATTCGAACGAAGGTTTCGATCGAAATGATTTTTAAACCCTTGAAATCGGCGGCAGCCTATTACGCAAAGTCAGTTAGATCAACTTGATTTTATGATTTTATAAAAAAAGAATGTTTGTGGGTGTTTCTATGGATTGGTCGTTTGATCGAAATATCCAGACGAAAGGTTTTGCAGTTGCGATTAATAACTGTAAGGATCGTTAAAATAGCTTTCATAAACCGACCAACCTGTGCCGCCAACAAAAGTGACTCCGAGTGATATGCGCACTGCCCAAGAAAAGACTCTGGAAAACTCTTCACTTGATGAGATGTCAATATCGTGAAGAATTTTTCTCAATGCAGCCGGAATTGAGACAAGAATATTTGGATCTTTTGATAGCATCTTTTCAATAAAAGCGGCTCGGTTTGGAAAATCTTGTTTAAGCCTGTCAGGGTAAGTTAGCAACATAGTCACCGATTCAGCTAAGTCTTCCCCATCATTCTTGTAAGCATATTCTGTGGGGCGCCGGCTACCGTCAGCGGCCATTGCCCGTTTGTAAGCTTGCGATGGTTCGGCTTTTCCCCAAAACCTCAAAGCAAGAAAGTGGGCGAGTTCGTGGATAATTGTTTCATTTATTCTGCTGGTCAGTGAAATCCCATACTGATCAGAAAATAATAGAATTCTGTAGCCATCGGCATAATCGGCAACCCCTCCTTCGTCGGTGATATAACCCCAGTATTTTTTTTCCCAGCTACCATTTGGTTTAAAGGGTGCGAATTCAAGCGTGCGTGCATTGGCAAGATGTCTTTGAGGAAAGACACTGAGGGCATATTCCAATTCTAATAAAGTATAGCGTTCGTCAAAAAAACTCTGCAGACCTTCGTTTCTTTGAGAAGTGTAACGAGGCACCGGTAAATATACTTTCAAGCTTCGCGAGCCTTCAATCTGTAATTCAAGCTCAAAGGCTTCCCAGACTTTCGGTTTTGGTTTGTAGGTAAAATAGCTCTCAGGACAGCCGCCCTTTGTGTTGCAGGTAAAATGAAATTTTGGTGGTGTACTCAGGGTCGTCGATTCTATCCTATAGAAGTATCCGTTCTTGTGCTTATAGTTGCGACGCATGTCAAAATCATTGGGATTGAAATCATCAAAATCATCAACGTGATCCTCCCATACACCTTGGTAGACTCGCGTCGTTTGCCCCTTTAATTCAAGCTTGAGACCTTTATTTGACAGGGAAGAGTTGATATATCTAAGTTCGCTTTCAACAGCTAACCTACAGGCAGCGGAACAAAAAACTTGTGAAGGAAAGAGTAAAAGTGCAAATATGAACCCTAATGAAAAAGCTAGTAGTTTTATGTTTTGATCATTTTTGGACAAGGATCAGCCCTCCGAAACGGTGTTAAGAAGCATGTACACCGCTCAGCAGTAATCTTAAATTGTCTCTTGACGAAGCATTCTCTAGGGCAGACTCCTTGCTGATCGCGCCAGATTGATAGAGCTCAATCAGCGATTGATCGAAGGTTTGCATACCGTAGGTTTTTTTGCCTTTAGCCATGGCTTCGTGGAGGTCTGTAAGGTCGCTTTCTTCCTTTCTGATAAGTTCTTTGACGCGCGCATTTCCGACCAGTATTTCGATGGCAGGGACCATACCTTTGCCGTTGGATTTCTTAATCAAACGCTGTGACACAATCGCTTGAAGTGTATTAGCGATTTGACTTCTCACAGCTGAATGCTGATGGGGGGGGAAATAAGTCAAAAGTCTTGTGAGACTTTCGATTGCATCACCTGTGTGCAATGTCGACATAACCAAATGACCTGTTTCTGCCGCCATTAGCGCAGTTTGGGTGGTTTCTTTGTCTCTTAGTTCACCAACGTAAATAACATCGGGATCTTGACGCAAGGCAGCTCTCAGAGCACCATGAAAGTTAATCACGTCGATACCGATTTCTCTTTGCAAGATAGTCGACTTGTCATCCTTGAAAATGAACTCAATAGGGTCTTCGATGGTGACGATGTTTGATGACTTTTCTTGATTGATCTTTTCGATCATAGCAGCGAGCGTGGTGGATTTTCCGCTCCCTGTCGCGCCGGTAACGAGAATAAGACCTCTTTTCATGCGGGCGAAGTTTTTAATGACTTCCGGAAGTTGTAGTTCTTCGAGAGTTTTTATGTGGTTAGAGATGACTCGTAGAACGATGGCGAAATTTTGGCGTTGTCTGAAAAGGTTGACGCGAAAACGCGATCCGAACGATGCTTCGTAACCAAAGTCAATGTCGCCACGGTTTTCTAGTTTATCTTGCAGGTGCTTCGGAAGTATGAGCTGCACCCAGGCTTTCATAATTGTGTGGCTGATAATCTCACCGTCAGAAAGAGACACAAGTTTGCCGCGGTGACGAAAACGCGGCAGACTGCCAGTTTTAAGGATAATGTCACTAGCACCGCCGTGTACTGCTACTTTTAAGACTTGATCAAACTTCATGGTGAATCTCCGTATATCTATGTTTCGGAGATTCCTCGGATTTATTTAGTGTTTGGAAGAGCATCGCAAGCGCGTTCGACGGCCTTAGGTGGTTAGCGGAAGTCGATGAATTGCTTGATGGTTTTCAAGAGTTTTTGTGGTTTCTCAGCAATAATTGCATGTGATGCCCCATTGATGATTTCAAATTGTGAAGATTTGATCTTTTTGTGGTATTTGGCAACGGTTGCGGGACGAGCTTCATCGTGCTGGCCACAGATCAGAAGAGTGGGGACATGTATCTTCGAAAGATGTTTGATACCACTGTAAGATTTTAAAGTTCCCGTTGCTTTAAATTCGCTCGGACCCCACATGTGGTTATATACTTTATTTCCGTTGGGATTTTTCGTTTTAAAAGAAGCTTCTAGTTTGACCTTGTCGCGTAAAACATGCTTTAAGTAAAAAACTTTCATGGCATCCTTATAGACTTGCGCGTCAGTTGCACCGATCTCGTGGCAAAGATTGATAATCTTCTTGGGCTTGGCCGGCAGAGATTCGATCAAAAAATCTGCATCCTTCTGCCAATCTTTTGCGTCAAACATCGGTGACTGAAAGGTGAGTGACTGAATGCCTCGGCCTCTTTTACGAGCAAAATACTCCAACGCGAGAGTGGTTCCCCAGGAAATCCCCAACAGATGAAACTCCTTGATTCCCCAAGCTTTGACTAAGTGACTTAGTTCCCAAACGAAGGTTTCTATGGTCCATTTTTCTTGAGGAATCGCACTGCTGCGCCCGCCTCCGATCTGATCGTAAAGGAAGACTTTTCTGTCTTGCGCGAGCTCGAAAAAAGGCAACATTCGTCTAGCGTGACCACCCGGTCCACCATGCAGACAAATAAGAGGTGTCTTTGTGGAGTTGCGCCCTTTCGATTGGTAAAAGGTACGACCGAGTTTATGGCTAATATAAGGCATCTTTGGCCCCTCTTTAAGGTTAGGTAAAAAAAGGGATTAAAGGATAAATATATCAGAAAATCTAGTCAAATCATTCTGTGTGAATACTACGCAGGATGTCTCGGAGACCTGCTGGACAAGGATTGCAGTTGCACATGTAAGCTTGAACAATTACCATTTTAATAAGATCTTTTAGGGGAGTTGAGACATGATAACAATCAGATCTAGTGCTGTTTTGCTCTGCTTATTTGTCCTAGCAGGCTGGTCTTCTGGCAGTGATGCGAAGGTCTTTGAGATTTCACGTCTACCTAAAGGAAAAGACATTACCCTTCTCACCCCGGCAACAACCTGGGTCCCAATGATGACACGGGTCATGCTGACCGCAACCGACTCCCCTCAAACCGTCCGTTTTAAGACAATTGCCAAAAGAGGGCAGAAATATCGAGATGTCAAATTAGCAATCTTCGATGCCAATCAGGACCAAGTGCGTTATGTCGACTTAAAGCGAAATGTTCCGTTTCTCTATAATTTTAAAGGACTCAGTTCGATCTTTATCATTCCACAGCTCAAAGACAGGACCAGTAAGGGCAGTGCGGCTGTTGTTTTAGAAGTGGAGAGTAACAAACCCCTCTCTCTTGCTCGTTAGTCTCGTTTATTCTTTTCTTTGTTGTTCCTTTAATCTCTTTTTTCGGCAGTATTCTTCACGATCGATCTTCACTGGCCATTTAGCGTTACTTGTGCCTTTGACCATGCGACTGGCGTTGGGGTCACAGGGGTCGGTTGTTTCAGGGCTGATATTGGTCATGTAATTTTGGATACCGTAGAAAAGCCCAAGAATGACGAGCATCGCAATGATGCCGACAGTGAGTTTTTTTGAGAGGCTCACTTTGTCGTCATCGACTTTGTTGGGGAATAGTTGTTCTCTTTTCAAATGTGCCTCTCAGCTATCAAATGTGCAGCTATTCAACATCATTATCATCGCACAAAGTCTCGCAATTTTCTATTTTTAGAGAAATCCACAAAACAATTGCCAACGCCGATGCAGTGCCGCTACACTTTCCCTTGAATTATTCAAATCAGGGGAAAAGCATGCTTAAAATCTTTGGATCAATTGTATTTGCTTGGTTTCT
>CAZBDM010000103.1:0-887 GCA_964490675.1 uncultured Oligoflexales bacterium | reverse complement strand
TTCTTGTGGTCGATAGTGCGCACGCTTGTAGCGCGTTTGCGCTTAACACAGCAACGAAAAGTGTGATCGCAAAAAGTTACGACTGGGATTACGGATTTGGTCATTTGATCGTTAACAAACGTAACGTTCGGAAGACTTCACTTGTTTTTACGCCTGGTAGCAAAAAAGCGACCTGGACCTCTAAGTTTGGGAGTATCACTTTTAACCAGTGGGGCGCTGAATTCCCGCTTGGCGGCATGAATGAAAAAGGTCTTGTTGTCGAGATCTTGTGGCTTAAAGGTAGTCAGTATCCTCATCCAGACGAAAGACCTGAAGTCAATGAGCTCCAGTGGATTCAGTATCAGTTAGATAATTTTGAAACGACAGGAGAGGTCATCGAACATTCAGGTGATATTCGTGTCCTTCCGGTTTCTGCTGAGGTGCATTATTTTATTTGTGACAAAGACGGCGACTGCGGTGTGTTCGAGTATCTAAACGGTAAGTTAGTGATATCCCACGGTGAGGATATTGAAAGACCAGCAATAACTAATAGGACTTACCTAGATTCAGAAACAGCTCTTTCAGGGTATGAAGGCTTTGGTGGTCGTGCGCCGGTAGAACTGGGGCGTCGTGACGCTTTAGAGCGATTTGTTTCGCTTGCCTATCAAATCAAGCAGTTTTCTGGTGACGATCATCTCGACTACGCTCAGGAAACTCTAAGACTTGTGAACCAAGGTGATTTTTCTGTTTGGCATATCCGCTACGAGCCTGAAGAGAAGGTGGTTCATTTTGCTATGGCGCAAAATGGTGCCGCTGTGCGTTACATCGAAATGAGCGCCATTGATTTTAGCTGCCGGTCGCCAAAGCTTTACATGCAACTTGAAGGAGATGTTCGGGGCAGAGCCAAC
>CAZBDM010000102.1:8435-10968 GCA_964490675.1 uncultured Oligoflexales bacterium | reverse complement strand
GGGGAATGCTTATCTGCAGCGTCCGGAACCACTTGATGAGTCGCGCTGGGATATCAAGCTTTCGGCGAGTTGGCAGCTTTACGATGCAGGATCAAATCGCTCAGAAACGTTCATCAAAGCCAGTGAAGCGATGAAGCTCAAAAATCTTCTTGTAGATCTTAAACAGGATGCACTTCAGGAGTTTGATGCACGCATCAAGGAACTAGAAGCCAAAAACAATGAGCTTGCAAAAATTGCTGCTGCCATTCAACTCGCCGAACGCAATTACGAGGAAGTTCAAAGAGAATATAAAACAGGCTTGGTGTCGAACCTCGAGGTTATTAGAGCCTTGGATAGTCTTCTACAAATCAAAAGGTCGCAAAGTCGCAAACGCATCGATATAGCAACCATTCGAGCTAGACTTAAAGTACTAGCCGGGGAGGTGCCATGACTCTCTCGGAATTTTCCATCAAAAGGCCAGTATTTGCTTGGATTTTGATGTTCGGACTTATTTTCTTTGGGGTATTGTCTTTTCAACAAATGGGCATCAATGAAAACCCAGATGTCGATTACCCTAAGGTAAGGATCCAGTACGGCTACCAAGGTGCGACTCCAGCTGTAATCGAAAAGGATGTTATCGAACCGGTTGAAAGCTATATTGTTAGTATCGATGGTATTAGAAACATAAGTTCGACCGCCCAGCGGGGCTCAGCAAGAATAGAGATCGAGTTTGAACTTGACCGGAATATCGATTTTGCTTTGCAAGAGGTCCAAACGGTTTTAGGTCGCGCGCAGAGAGATCTGCCCGACACTTTAGATTCTCCCGTGGTCACTAAGAGCAATGCTGCCGATGAACCTGTGCTTTATGCATCATTATTTTCTGAAAAGCTTAACCAACGTGAATTGATGATCTTATTTCGTGATCGCGTTCGTGACCGTCTGTCTACAGTCGATGGTGTTGCCGAAATCAGAGCTTTTGGCTACCACGAACCAGTTCTTCGAATTGACCTTGATGCAAAAAAACTTCGGCGCTATCAACTGACTGCTAATGATGTCGTTGATAGTATCAAAAGAGAGCATAGCGAGCTTCCGGCAGGCAAATTTGAATTTGGTGAAAGCGAATATCTCATCCGCATCATGGGTGAAGCCAATAAAGTCGAAGAATTTAAGAATATGATCATCTCTCGTCGCGGTGGTCAGCCTAACTACCGCGTTTTAAGACTTAAAGATGTCGCGAATATTTATGACGGTATAGAGAACTTACGACGATTATCAAGAATTAATGGCAAAAATGCGATGGGGATGGCTGTTCTCAAACAAAGTGGCGTCAATGCCGTCGAGACTGCCGATAAAGTGAAACAACGCATTGCCGAGATTAACCAACAATTACAGCCGAATGCCGGTATGTTAGTCAACTTTGACCGGACGCAATTTATTAGAGAAAGTGTCAACGAGCTTGTCTTTACCCTTATTTTATCGGCCTTACTCACTTCTTTTGTTTGTTGGCTTTTCCTTGGCTCGTGGTCGGCTACGTCCAATATATTACTGGCCATTCCTACTTCAATTATTGGTACGTTCATCATCATCAATCAATTAGGTTTCACCCTAAATACATTTTCTCTATTGGGACTTGCCCTTGCTATTGGAGTGGTCGTTGATGATGCCATTATCATGCTTGAGAATATTTCGCGTTATATGCAGCTCGGTTGGAATCGCATCAATGCTTCTTTTAAAGGAAGTCGAGAGATAACCTTTGCGGTCATTGCGACAAGTCTGGCGCTCATTGCTATTTTCGTTCCAATCACATTTATGAGTGGCATAGAAGGAAGGTTTTTTTGGGAGTTTGCAGTAACAATTTCAATTGCTGTAGCACTGTCCTCCCTGGAGGCTCTAACACTAGCTCCGATGCGCTGTTCGCAGTTTTTGCGTATTGACCCTCGCTCCACTTGGTTTGGTCGTGCCTTTGAAGCTTCAATCGAATTTTTAAAGAATGCTTATCATAAGATTCTCAAAGCGGCACTCAACAATCGCTTGCTCGTCGTTGCCGTCTCGCTCGTTTTCGTCGGCTTGTCTTTTTATGCGGTTAAGCTTTTACCCAGCGAGTTTGCACCAGCGCAGGATCGCGGTGTTCTGTTTACCATCTTTCTCGCGCCAGATGGAAAGTCTATGGAATACACCAGTGGCAAGGTAGCAAAGTTCGAAGAAATTGCTTTAAATCACCCAGATGTCGAACGAACATTTGTCGCTATAGGTGGTTTTGGTCAAGGGGGACAGGGTAACCGTGGAAATGGTGTGGTGATTTTGAAGCCTGCTAAAGATCGCAAAAAAGACATGTTTAGCATCGCTGAAGAGCTTCGTTCGGAGGCCAAAAAAATCAAAGGTATGCGAGTGATTCTAAGAGATCGCTTTGGCAGCGCTCTTGGTGGACGAAGAGGTAGTCCGATAGAATTCACCATAAATGGTCCCGATCCCGAACAACAAAAAGAGTTATTCCGTCAGATGCAAAAAGAAATGGCCGCAACAAAGTTGATGGTCGGTGTACGCTCTGATGATA
>CAZBDM010000102.1:450-8425 GCA_964490675.1 uncultured Oligoflexales bacterium | reverse complement strand
ATACAAGAACTTTACCAGAGGTTCAGATCATACCCAATCGTCGTAAAGCTTTGCAGCGTGGCGTTGAAGTGGGAGAAATTACTGGGGTAGTCAATACAACTTTAGGCGGTACAAATGTCGTTCAATACACCGATGGGAGTCGACGTTTTGATGTCTTTGTGCAGCTACAAGAACAAGATCGTCGTGATAAGAGTGCTTTGAAGCCCCTTCTTGTGCGCAATAACCGCGGCGAAATGATTTCGCTTAACTCTGTCGTCGATGTAGTAAATACCGATGGCCCAGAGAGTATCTTTCGCGAGGATCGTGTGCGCGGGGTGAGAGTTGATAGTTCACTGGCAAAGGGAGTTAAGCAAGGGGCGGCAGTTGACGCTATAAAAGAGATTGCTCAAAAGATTCTACCGGAAAAATACTATATTCGATTCTCTGACACTCCTCAAGATAAGCTATATGAAATTCTGTTCATTATGGTGCTCGGATTGGTGATTTCTTATATGGTTCTCGCCAGTCAATTCAACTCTTTTATGGACCCATTTATTGTCTTTTTAGCTGTCCCATTTGGATTGACAGGATCGCTGGCTGCACTTCTGTTGGGGGGGCAGAGTCTTAACGTCTATAGTGTTATTGGTCTTCTTTTAACAATGGGAATCGTTATGAAGAATTCCATTCTTCTCGTTGAGTTTACTAACCAACTACGCGATCAGGGCAAGTCAATAAAGGAAGCATTACTTGAAGCTTGTCCGATTCGCTTACGTCCTATTTTAATGACGACGACAGCGACTCTTGCAGCTGCCGTTCCTCCTGCTTTAGCTCTTGGACCAGGCAGTGAAACCCGTATTCCTATGGCTTTAACGATTATTGGTGGTGTTAGTCTTTCTGCCCTGTTTACTTTGTTTGTTGTACCCTGTGTATTTAGCTTATTGGCCCCAAAAAGAAGAATTGTTCCTATCGAGACTTTCGACGAAAAGCAAAAAAGTATGCAACCAACCGATGAAAATAATGCTCCAGATCTGAAGGCAAGTTCTTAAGAGTTTTTGAAAATAATTTGACAACTGATTGGTAAATGATCTGAGCCAAGGTGCGGCCCTCTTTTGCATGCAACGGGTTTAATGCCTGGACTGTGAAAAATATAATCAAGCTTTAGACCAAGTGGGAAGAGCGCTTTACTAGGCCAGGTTGCTCGATAGTCAAACGACTTCGACGTTTCGATAAGCCCAGTCGCCGTTTTAAAACGCCTGAGACGAGATGACCAAGGTGTTTGATTGAAATCGCCTAATACTATCTTGTACGGAGATTGCGCTTTATTTAGCAGATCCGCGAAGACCCTTAATTGTTCTTCGTTGTCTATCGAGGTCGGTTTAGAAACCGGGGGGAGCGGATGAACCGTCATAATGAAAACTGGTATCATTTTGATTTTAAAGGTAGCAGTGATGAATGGTGTACCTCGTTCTGTCTCAAGATGCATTGGGAAGAGTGGGTATTTTGAAAAAAGCGCAATACCAAAATTACTTCCTCTTGGGTGAATTTTAAAGAAAGGGTAGGTCGGCCGTAATGCTTGCAAAGCTGTCGCCCACGACTGATCAATTTCCTGCAATGCAACAATATCAGGCTGTATATCTAAAATGTAATCGAGCACTTTCTGTTTTTGAGGGTTTGAACGTTGTACATTATAAGTCATCACCTCAAGATGATAATTTTTTGAAGATTTTGAGGGGAAATAAGAAATATGCGGTAAAGTGAGTGAGATATTCATTGCCAATGCTAAGACGGCCAATATTGCAGATTTGTACCTTTTATAAAAGATATAAAGAATACTTATGATCAATAGTGAAAAGATGTACTGTAATCTGAAGTGTTCAAAAAGATGAAATAGCCAATGATTTGATCCCAAAATTGAGAAAATAGAGGATAGAAGTAAAATCGCAATAGAAACATTGCAGATAGTCATGATCATCGGTCTAAGCTTTTGCCGCACTCTTAATTCCTCACTATTTTTATTCCCAACATGTTAATTTTAAAAGCAAATAAAAGGAAACAAGAAAATACTAAATTTGCCATGAAGATTGCCGAACTAAGATGCTAGAATGGGAGAGCACGCCTTACATACAACTCAATAGATTAAAAAAGACTTCCTTATTTTTTTATAGAGTTGGAGGCAACTAATGATGACTCGTATAATTAATTACTCGTTAGGTTCAGAAAAAATCCTTAAATTCACTTATTATCTCATCGCTGTTTGTATGGTTTACATACTTTCACAGCACTGATATCACTAGAGGTTTTCAAAGATATCATCGATAAACAGTCCGATTTTACGCTCTGAAGTACCTGTTTCGTACTGAAGAGTGTCTAAAATTCCTATGCCACTGTGAGAAAGAATGTAAATTTCTTTGACGTCCGGATCAAAACCAACGCCAGCAACTTTTTTTGTTGTGTAGTTGTCGCGGTAGGTTTCAGTTGATTGATCGATGTCTAGAACTGAGAAGATGAGGGAGTTGGAGTTGAACCACTCTCCTTCTGAATCCTGGCATATGACAGCCAAATGACGGTCATCGAGAGGCGTGAGGACATTAGGTATATTACATTTTATATTGGTTATCTTCTCGAAGTTCTCAGATGAGAGATTGAAGGTATATATATCACCAGTATCGTCTGAGACGAAATACTGATCCGTACTCATCTTAGCAAACCCTATGGGACTGCTTCCTTCTTTTACGGTTTGTTTTCGCCACTCATCAACCGTCAAGCAATCCTCAGTCTTTTTCAATTCTGCAAAGTACAAATCACCTGCATTATTACCCAACACAAATAGTTCCTGATCAGCAAAAAATCGAACGAGACTGATATTTTCAAACCTAACGTTTGTTTGCGGGCAAGCGAGAGTCGGTTCTTCAACATTAAAGGGCTCACCGGCGGAAGGTCTTGAGAATACAGCATAACTGCCAGTCTCGTAGTGAATGAGGTAAAAATCAAGGCCATCTTTACTTAAAAAACCGACATATTTGGAGACGCTGCTTGGCTGATTCTCAAATCCATCAAAGCTGTATTCATAGGTTGAAGAGAGCCAGCTTCCAGCACCGAGGCTGGTGATAAAACGTAACTGAACCCCTTCTTCGTTTGGCAAGGTAAAGCTGAGGTAAGGTTTCTCCTCAGAAAGGTCTAGAAAGCTACCCTGCGGGATATCGAATGCCTTTGCAACATTTTGCGATACAACGGTCAATTCCTTTTGAGAGATAGCTGCAACACCATCGAGTTCAGGAAGAGGGAAAGAATATAGGTAATCTAAAGGCAAATCTAAGTGAGATGATTCAGACTTTGTTGTGGTTTCGATGACCGATAAACGACCTGTCGTTCGACTCAATCCAACCAACTTTTTTGATAATAAATTGAGAGAGCTAAGGTCTGTAGCTACCTGTTGGATGGGGTTAGTCGGTGTTACCCCCGTTGGATCGCCACCTCTGACGCCAGAACTGCAGCTAGACAGCATTCCGATCAGAAAAAGAAAGAGTAGCAAGTAAGTTTTCATAAACGATTTCCTTTGCCACCAAATTTTATCATTGCCCCCAATCCAAACTCCAAGAAACTGCCATCAACCGAACCAAATGTATCAAATTCATATTTGGCATCACCGTACTGAATCAGTGTGGTTAAATAAAACATCCGCTTAATAAAAATATCACCAGAAATTCGAGCACCGTAAATAAGCGATTCACTCTTGCGTTCGATGCTGACGCCGTCGCCATCTTGTAAAGATAGATTGAAATCACCATAGCCGAGAAAAGGACCGATAAAGAGGCTTGAGCCTTTCAGGAATATTTTATTCCAGCCAAAGAAGATCCCGTTCTTTTGATAATGACTATTTAGGGTTAATTCGGGCTTAATGAGGTTATCTCTTTTGACTGATTGTAACAACTCGATTCCAATGGCCCACTGTGAGTACTTGTATTTTAGGTTGCCGGTAAGGGAACCGACGTTGTCGCTACCCAAGATATTAGTCATTTTAGACGACTGAAAAACTGTATTTTGATAATTCAGCGAAGCTGAAAAAGGATGGCCAGCAAGTAATTCATCTAAGGTAATGTTCTCCTCTTTATCCGCATTGACACTAAAACCTGTCAAGGGAAGTGACTCACCTGGTAGGTAAACATAGACCGTATTACTACCTGGAGTTAAGGCAAAAGCCGATGGAAGTTTCTCCGGACTGGCACCTTTTTTTACACTCATTTCAAAGCCATCATAGTCTGGATTATAAGCTTGAAGAATCGGTAATGCTGACTTTTTCACTTTACCTTTCAAAATAATATCAAATTGACCAATTGCGGCTGCTTCAAGGGTTGGTCTCTGTGCACCTTTTGTGAATTGATAAACTTTATCTTTTGCGAAATCATGTGCTTCTAATGCACTAAATGCACCATCTTGATTTCTATCGTTGATCTTTAAGCCTTTGAGAAAGAAGTGAGTGTATACATCTCCTTTTAAGGTTTTGCTTTCCCTAGCAGCTTCGCCTTTTGAGGAGGCCGACAGAACCAGAAACCCTGAAGAGACCTCTTCTAGGCTACTAAACTCTCCTTTGCGTCCGGCGAGAAGTTGTTGAACCGGCTCAGTGAGTTTTGACTTACCAATCCCCGAATGGCACGTGGCAATGATCAGAAGTTTGTTCTTAGCTGGAAGTGAGTCGATGAATCTTCTCATTCGGCTTTGAGTTAAGCCTGTCTCTTTAATGCGGTCCTTTCTCGTGTTATTCAATACAATGACTTTTTCCATGATTTCATTGCGATCAAGAGCTAGAGTGCCGTGTGAAGACACATAAAAAATGACTGTGTCTCTGCTATTAACTTGTTTTTTAAGAAGTCTTTCAAGATTTCTATAGTTTCTTTTTGAAGAATTTTTCGAAGTCATCAAATATACTTTTTTCTTCAAATCAATTCCTTCTCCAACAGACTTAGCAAAACTGATCGCATCTGATTCTGCGTAGTTGAGAGAAGGCCAATAGGAATCGTCAAACTGATTGATTCCAATGGAAATCACATGCAGAGTTTTCTCTGACTCGCTCTTCTTGACTTCTTTGAGGATCACTTCTTTTGCAATTAATCGACACGGGGCTGCTATTGCGACGATAAGTGGCAAAGAGTATAAGAGTAGTTTTTGTTGAATATGACCCAAAGATGCTTTCCTCGTTTATAGAACGATACACTTTTCTTCAAGAATTTTTTGCTTTTGAGATTTCAGTCTATCAATTAATTGAATTAAACCACTTTCATCTGCAGTTAAAAGTCCACATACTTTCAACCGCAAGTCATCTTCCTGTCGTTCATATGCAAAGATGCCAGAGTTTTTTCTGACAAACTCATCTTCTAAGGTGTTAATCTTGTGAGGGGCGACGGCAACTTCTAACTGCTCATTTTTAAAAATAATGAGAGCAAAATATCCAGTTGTGTTAGGTTTAAGTGAAAATGCAAGTCGATCTCCTTTGCTGAGGTCTTCCCCCCTTATTGGCTTTGCCTCACCTTTAGCATCGACAAGAAAAGCAGTAAGTTGAAAACTTAGTCCCCAATCGGTTCCCTTCAACGTAAAGTCGCTTTGAGGTCCCAGAAACTTAAAACCAATGACAAGTGACAGGAAAATACTGGCTATCAGGGCGTATTTTGTCCAAGGGTAAGAGGTCCGTTCCTTCTCAGGACGCTTTGTTGAAAGCTGAGGTGATAATTTTTGCCAAACCCTTTCCGCATCGACTTCATTCATCTTCTTTTTTTCTTGAGAGTACTTATCAAGAACCAAAGCAGCGAACTCGTCATCTGTGAGCTTATTTAAGGTTTCCGTAGTATCATTTTCGTTTGAATTCATGGCTTAATCCAAAAATTTATATTGATCAGCGTCTTGTAATTTTCGTTTTATCTTTTCAGAAAGTTTTCTACGCATGCGTGTTAATCTTGTTGTGACTGAGCTAATAGACTCTGAGTTTCGCATAGCTATTTCTTTGACTGATTTTCCATCCCGATAAAAAGCAACGAATGTATCACCACCCTTTTCCTTTTCTATCTCAAGAAAAAGGTCTTGCAGGAGTTTTATTTCTGTTTCTCGAAGCACATCATCGGTCCGATCCAATGGATTCTTTTCTGCAAGATCAGATATTTGTTCACCGACACTGTCAGTTTTTGCTGTATTGTTTTTTCTCATCTGATCGATGATAAGGTTTTTGGCAGTGGTGATGAGCCACTTGTCGAGTGCCTTAGGGTTTTTGAGGTTTGCTATAGAGTTATAGAGCTTCAAAAAGGTTTCTTGAACAAGATCATCTTTTTCTGCGTTAGATAGATTAAATTGATGACCAATGAATTGAACAAGCCCGACCTTTTCCAGGTAAAGTGTTCGAAAAGCTTTTTGGTCACCACGTTGAATTCTAAGCCAAATCCCTTTGTCGATAAGACTGGGTTTGTTGTTTTTCATGCTGAAGCTGCAACCCTCTATGCGAAAGTAAATTGTAACAACATGATATAACAAAATATTTTCCTTATACAGATGAAATCTCCGGAATCGGCTTCGTTCACCTTCGATCAATTAAATGACGAATGTCTGTTGAAAATAGCGCAGTTCATTGCGCATGTTTGTCTCAGAAAAAGACAAGAGAAAACGAGAGGTTGGAGTTTGAACGGCAAAAACCCCTCGATCACGAGGGGTTTTTGCCACTTTATAGATTAATTGATCAATCGACCCATTGTCCTTGGATGACGATGGTTTGTTTTTTATTGTCTTTTATCGAAAGGCCACATCCAGTAGACCAAATGGGATCATTCAGTTCAACTGCTTTAATGACGGCAAATTCGTGGTCGTTTCTTAAGAGCCAGAGCTTTTTTGCATAGTGATTGACAAGTTTTGACTGGTCTTTTTGAGAAAGGTGCATCGGGTTTCCGTCAAAACCGCTCTGATCGGCAAAGACACATTTTTCTAATGTATTTTTTAAGTCCTCAAGTTCGTGAAGTTTTATAATACGAACTGGGCTTTGGTAAGCGACTTCTTCAACACTTTCTAGGTAATTATTATGTGCACCGTTGTCGATGTAATCTTCATTCATTTGTTCAAATAGTGTTACAAGATTTTCAGCGCTTTTTTCTTCCGCTAAGGACACTGCAGATACGGCAAAAAAGATGAGTCCTACGATTAGGCTTTGTGGTCTGAGTTTCATTTTAAATCCTCCTTTTTCAAAATCTTTATCGAGACAGGGTGTAACCGCAAGAAACTCTCGCGACAATACTGAGACTTCTGAACCGGATGATTAAACGACTGAAAAGGGGAAGTCTGAACGTGGTCTGGGCTCAGTTCTAAAAGAGTGATTAACCTATACCGCCGTGAGCATCGACAAGGGCGTAAGTTTAAAAGTCCAAAATTGGGTAAAATTAGGTATTTAGACGGCTTTTGTGTGTTTTTTTAGATTGTTAAACAGCTTGTCTCTAAACAGGTTTTCCTTCCCAATTGGTAATTTTTTTCAGGGATTAATATTTTAAACAAATTGCTAAGTTTTTCTCTGAATCTTTCGATAGATATTAGTGTTGTTCAAAGGAGGAATGATTTGACTTCAGCCTTGCTCTTTTATTCTCTTCTGACTCCAACCCTTGTGATTCTTGCGGGGGGCTTGCTTTATGCGTATGACAAAGAGCGTAAGCTTAGTCGCGAACTTAGAAGTACAATCAAAAAAAATAAGAATCATACAGTCGAGCTAGAAAAGTCGATTCTCAGCAAGTTCGCACAAAGAGAGTCTGATCTGATAAGTACTTACAAAGAGATCGAAACAATCAAAAAAAATATAGCTAATAGCTACCACCTCGAATCCGTATCTGAGTCGGATTACACAGAGATACGAGAATTATTCAAGGATACGATCGATCTTTTTCGTACGGAAATTGAACTGAGCAATGCTTTTTTGACAGATTCAATAGGAACCTTGTCAGGACGCCCGATAATAGGTCTTAGTGCTGAGGAGGCC
>CAZBDM010000102.1:0-440 GCA_964490675.1 uncultured Oligoflexales bacterium | reverse complement strand
GCCAACCAGCAGCTATCTGAGTATTGCCTTATCGATGTAAGGTCCCATTTTGAGTTTTTTCATGATTTTGGTCGAGTTAAAAATTCGATCAATATCGATCTTCATAGCGAAGGCTTTGAAAAGCGAATATCCTCGCTTGATAAGAACCGCAAGTACTTATTTATTTGTCGCACTGGTGGACGGTCAAGTAAGGCTGCCCGAATAGCGATGTTTAAAGGCTTTAATCGAATTTATAACCTAGAAGGTGGACTTCTTGAGTGGCAGAAAAAGGGTTATGAGCTTGAGATCGATGAGGTTTTACAAAAGTCGGCATAGGCGATCAAATATAAAACCCGGCTCCAACAACGATATCCCAAATTGATTGCTCAAATTCAGAGGTTTGCTTTGAGTTCAGCCAATCTTCTGGTCTAACGCGTTGCTTCTCTGTTTTTATTGACTCC